>CAZBBN010000007.1:6058-15303 GCA_964490195.1 uncultured Nitrosopumilaceae archaeon | reverse complement strand
ATTATTTAGAAAATTTGTTGGGGAAGAACAAAAAACAAATCTTGACATTATCGGCGATTATCTAAATCGCAAAAAGTATGGATATGTAATTGCATCTTTTCTATTTGGTGCCACTCCTCTTCCAAGCAATATGTTGTTTATTGCCTATGGATTAATGCGTGCCAAAAGCCTGAGTATTTATGTGGGATTTTGGTTTGGTAGAACTTTTTCTTATGTTCTGATGATTTATTTTGGCAATGCAGTTTTGACGCCATTTTTAGAAATATTCGAAGATCGTCTTACAGGGATTTTGTTAATTGATGGTGTTGGAATAGGCATGATCATTCTTTTTGCATCTGTAAATTGGACTATTTTAATCACTCAGAAAAAAATAAAGTTTGTTAAACCTAAAATCTGGAGATTCTAAATGAAAGTACTTGATATCATTAAAGAAGAAGTGAAAAAAAGAATGGAGAATGATCCTGCTCATGATTTTGATCATGTCATGAGGGTTTACAAAAATACTCAAAAAATCTGTAAAAAAGAAAAAGCAAACGAAAAACTTGTTTTAAGTGCTGCATTACTGCATGATTTAGTATCCTATCCAAAATCTAGTAAGCACTCAAAAATGTCTTCTATTGAAAGTGCAAAACAATCAAAAAGTATCTTAGAAAAATATAATTTTTCAAATGATGAAATCTCACTCATTTCTGATGCTATTTGTGATCATAGTTTCTCACAAAACAAAATTCCCACTACCATTGAAGGAAAAATTCTTCAAGATGCAGATAGATTGGATGCGTTAGGTGCAATTGGAATTGCTCGAGCTTTTGCAACAAGTGGTTTACTAAAACGCCCATTTTATAACATAAATGATCCTTTTTGCAAAAAAAGAATCCCAGATGATACTATGTGGGCTGTTGATCATTTCTTTAAAAAATTACTGAAACTAGAAACTTTGATGAATACAAAATCTGGAAAAACGGAAGCAAAGAAAAGAACTATTGTCTTAAGAGAATTTCTAAAACAACTAAAACACGAGATTTAGCCATAATCTATATACCTATCATAGCGAGTTTCAACCTCTTTGTTTTCTCCTGATTTTATCTTCTCATATTCTTCATTTTTCCTAAATTCTATGTATTTCATGATTTCTGAAAACTCTTCTTTTTTTGGGTAAGAGTCAAAGACTGGTTCTATTTTCTTTAAAAATTCTAATGTTTTCCCCCTGTATTCGTCTCTTGTGGGTTTTTTGATTCCTTTCATTCTGAACCATACTGCTGCCCAGCTTGAACCTACAACATGTGGCAATAAATCAAATGCTCTTTGAATTTCAAAACGTTCATCGTTTCTCATGATTCTTGAAGAAATTTTGAGGCAGATTTTGCAAAATATGTTACTATCATGTCTGCGCCTGCTCTTTTAATTGAGTATAGGATTTCCTCTGTGATGTCTTTTTCATTTACATATCCTAATTGTGATGCAGCTTTTACCAATGCATATTCTCCTGATACACTGTATGCCGAAACTGGAATATTGAATTTTCTCCTTGTTTCAGATATTAAATCTAAATAAGACAATGCTGGTTTTATCATTACAATATCTACTCCTTCATTGATATCTGTTTCAACTTCCATCATGGCTTCTCTTGCATTTGTGTATGGAACTTGGTATGTTTTTCTGTCCCCAAATTTTGGCGCACATTCTGCTGCATCTCTAAATGGTGAGTAAAAGTTTGAGCGATGTTTAGCTGAATGCGACATAATTGAAACATCTGTAAATCCTTCATCATCAAGTGCTTTTCTTATTGCAATAACTTGACCGTCCATCATTGCTGATGGTGATACTGTATCAACCCCTGCTTTTGCTTGACTTACTGCAATCTTTGCAAGAGTATTCAAACTTGTATCATTATCGATTTTATTTCCTTGAATTATTCCACAATGCCCTGTGGATGTAAATTGGCATAGACACACATCGGCCATTATTACAATTTTATCTCCAAAATTTTTTCTAATTTGAGATATTGCCTTTTGTACTATTCCGTTATCATCAAATGCAGAGGTCCCCGATTCATCTTTCTGAGTTGGAATGCCAAAGAGCATGATTGCAGGAATTCCTAAATCAGTAATTGTTCTAACCTCATCATTTACGTCTTCTAATGGGAGCCTTTCAATTTCTGACATTGATTCTACTTTCACTCTTGTCTTTAGATCCTCTTGAACAAATACAGGACAAATGAAATCTCTTGGAGATAAAGTGGTTTGCTGAATCAATTCTCTCATTTTTTCAGATGTTCTCAATCTACGAAGACGCCTTGTAGGAAATGACATATTAAAATTCTCTTAGGGTAAAATATAATCCTAGTCTACCTAGTCTTGTTTTTTATAGTCAAATAACTTGCTTGCTAATTCTAAAATGTCTGGTTTTCCTTGCTCAGACGCTTTTCTGATATTGTTCATCGGAGTTGATACAATACTTTCTACAACTGCTTTTGTTAGTTCTTCGATAATTTTGATTTTTTTCTCATCTTTTTCATCTAGCATTTGAAGAGCTTTCTGTAATTCTTTCTCTCTTAGATTCTCTATGTTTTTGAATACATCTTTTACAAGTGGTTCTGCATCTAGTCTTTTCATTGAGGCTTCTAATACACAAACTTCCTCATTAATTATATTTTCAACGGTTTTTACTTTGTTTAATCGTGCGTTCATATTTTTTTCGACCATTTCTGCAATCTGATCTAGATTCATTAGTTTAATTCCTCCGATCGTTGCAACTTTCTCATCCACTGTTCTTGGATTTGATAAATCTAAAATCATCATTCCACCCTTTTTGTCTTTCATTGCTTCAGTTATTCTTTCATTTGTTACAAGAAAATATGGTGCTGTTGTTGCTACAAATATGACATCATAATTGTTAAATCCTGATAGAACCTGTTCAAATTTAATCGGATTTCCTCCCATTGTTTCACAAAATGTTTCTGATCTTCCAAGTGTTCTACTTGTAACATCGAATGCATATCCTCGTCTTTGTAATGATTTTGCAACAAGAGTTGATACTTCGCCCGTCCCAATTAACAACATTTTCTTTGTTTTTAATTCATCAATATTCTCTTCTGCAAGCTTTACTGCCATGGAACCGACTGATATCCCTCCAGCACCAATGCCACTAGTGTTTCTAATTCTTGTACCTATTCTAATTGCCTTGTCAAATAGTTTGTTAAGATGTTGCCCTGATGCTTTAACTTCTCTGGCAGAAGTGATGGAGTTCTTTATCTGACCAAGAATCTGTTCTTCTCCTAACACCATTGAATCTAATCCAGATGTTAGTTTCAACAAATGATGAAGTGCTTCTTTGTTTTCCACGCATTCTATATTCTCATCAAATGCTTCTTCTTCAAGACCCGTAATTGATGCCCATGTTTTCTTGATTTTATCTATATTGTATGTCTTTGATTTACCAAATAATTCGATTCTATTGCATGTTTGAATTATTACACATTCATCTAATCCCGAATGTTTTTTAAATTGTTCATATGCACTATCCATATTTTTTATTGTAAATTGTTCAAGAATGTGGATTGGTGAGTTACGAAAAGTAACACGTGCATTAATGATATTTTGACTCATTTCCAATTCCTCAATATTGTAATTGCTCTCTTTTCAGCTTTTTTCATCTGACCGTCTTTTATTAACTGATCAATATCATTATCACTCATGATTTTACGTAAATATTCTCTTCTTTGAGTGTGTGATGGGATGGATTCCTTTGCCAATTTTCTTGCGATCTTTTGAATTTTGATCTGAGAAATATCTTCGCCTGTAATTATTTTCTTGAATACTTTTTCTGATCTGTCTTTTATTTTCTTTGACATTGCTGGACTTTGACCTCCTGTAAATATGGCAATCTGAATCGTATTGGCAAAATCTATTATTGCCGGATTTGAAAAGTCACTCTCTTCAGGATTATCTGAGCTGTATGCCATGATTTTTTTTCTTTTAGCATCTTTGATTACTCTTTGATTAATCTTTTTATCATTTGTTGTTGTAATGATCATATATGGTTTGAATTTTGAAATAAATTTTGTATCATGAATTTTTTCTTTTATTAACTTAATTTTATTGGATTTTGATAATTTGTTGATTTGTGTGTTTACTGAATCACTGATTACTACCACATCACAACTTTGCTTTAATAGGGAATTGATTCTTTTTTCTGCCTCATTTCCTCCTCCTATAACTAGTACTGTTTTATTTTGAAGATTAAGATCAACTATCATCGCTCAAATGGGCTTGAGTTTCTATTTATGTATTAAAAATTAATGCGTAAACTTCCAGCTACATTTTTAATTGAATGAGCAAGATGTTGACTTGATGACTTCGATGGATGAATCTGATAAAGAACTTTTAAATGAAATTCAATGGACATTTCCACTTGTTACGAGACCTTTTGATGCTATCGCTAAAAAATTTAATACGACACCGGAACTCATCAAAGAGCGACTTAATAATCTAAAAGAGACTGGCGTTCTGAGACAACTCAGTGCAATTTTCGATACTAGAAAACTTGGATACACTAGCTCATTGGTTGCAATGGAAATTGAAGATGATAAATTAGAATATGTTGCTAGTCAAATAAATCGCCATCCTGGTGTCAGTCATAATTATGAACGAGATCATGAATTTAATCTCTGGTTCACATTGGCTGTTCCTCCAGGTGCAGATTTGAAAGAAGAGCTTGACAAATTCAATGTTCTTAAAGGAATAAAGAAAGTACGAATGCTCCCAACTTTACAATTATTCAAAATTGGTGTAAAACTAGACATGGTTGATGATAAGAAGCATGATGTTGCACCTACAGAAGAGAAAAAAGAAATCAAAAATATCAAATTTGAACCTACCGAAGACGACAAAAATTTTATCCGTGAATTACAAAAAGATATGGATATTGTTGATGAGCCTTTTGTAAAGGCTGCCAAGAATCTTGGAATTACTGAAGAAGAATTATTTGAAAAAATGAAATACTATGAAGAGATTGGTGTGATGAGACGATTTGCTGCAATCTTAAGACATAGGCAAGTTGGATTTACTGCAAATGGTATGATTGTTTGGAAAGTACCTGATGATAGAATTTCAAAAGTTGGAGAAACTTTGGGATCATTTCCTCAAGTAAGTCATTGTTATGAACGTCCAACATATCCTGACTGGCCTTACAATGTGTTTTCAATGATTCATTGTAAGACTCATGATGATGCAAATGAAATGGTAAAAACAATACAAGATCAAATACATGTTGATGATTATAAAATACTCTTTAGTTCTCGTGAATTCAAAAAAACACGAGTTGAATATTTTGTTGAGAACTCCTTTAGTTTAGAAGAGAAAGTCCCTGCGTCCTAAAACTCGTTTTCATCATGTCCTACTACATGAACTGTACAAAAATATTGATCATTCATGTTGCAATAGTATTCTGAATTCCCCCCACATGAATTACATGGTGGTTTTTCATCTAGATCTGAGAGCTTTGTATGGTATACTTTACTCCTACTAGTTATGCTTGAATCTTTGTAAATTCTAGTTAGATTTGAATAGTATTCTAATTCTCCAGGGTTTAATTGTTCATCATTTTTGATTTTTTTAATTATCCTTTTCCATTTTTTATACTCGCCAATTTTAGCAAGCTTCATTCTTTCTATAATTTCTAAAGTTTTTTCTGAATCTATTGGAATGTCCATTTATTGATTAATTTGCTTGAGGTGTTGCCTTTAATTCATAGGAAGGCCATGTATTATACAATTCTTCAACCTCTTTCATATCTGAATCTGAAATATATTTTCCATCTGCCATTTCAGCATAATTAACAACTTCTTCTTCACTGATCATCGTTGGTAGTACTGATGCAAATCCTTTCTTTGTCATCATGAACTTCATTGCAAATTCCGTTATGTTTAGTCCATTTCTTTCTGCAATTGGTTTGAGTTGTT
Source organism: uncultured Nitrosopumilaceae archaeon (assembly GCA_964490195.1). Classification (GTDB taxonomy): domain Archaea; phylum Thermoproteota; class Nitrososphaeria; order Nitrososphaerales; family Nitrosopumilaceae; genus Nitrosopumilus. The sequence continues at coordinate 9,341 of CAZBBN010000007.1, read as the reverse complement.
CGACTTTTTCTAATGATGCCTTGAGCCACTCTCGTTTTCTTACTGATCTATGATCATTATCATCAAATTTTGTATCAGCATTTACTTTTCCTGTTAGAATTCCTGATGCTTCTGGAACTCTAACTAAAACCCCAACATCTTTTTCCTCAGCTTTTTTCATTAGTTCATTTCCTGGGGTTTGTTCTAGTATATTGTAAACTGTTTGAACTGCACTGAGATTTGGTTTTTCCATTGCTTCCATACCTTCTTGTGTCCATCCAATTGCAGGACCTAGAGCGATTTGATATGTTTTGATGGAACCATCTTCAATAAAACTATCTAACACATGAAATATTGAATCGTTTCTTACGTCTTTTAATTTTGGATTATGCACACCATACATGTCAAGATGATCTGTTTGTAATCTTTCTAAACTATTTCTTAATGCCATTCTAGTAAAATCTTCATCAAATCTTTGTGGAAGCTCGGTATGTCCTATTTGATCTACTCCACTAAAATCATAACCGTATTTTGTAGAAATAACAATTTCATCTCTCATATCTTTAAAAACTTCCCCAATCAGTTTCTCACTTTTTCCTTTACCATACAAGTCTCCTGTTTCAAAGAAATTAATTCCTACATCATATGCTTTTTTGAGCATTCTTTTTGCTTCATCCTCTTCAATCTTTTTGCCCCACCAATCAAGAGCAATGGCCCATGCCCCAAATCCTATCTCTGATATTTTTATGTCTGTTTTTCCTAGTTTATTGTAATTCAATTTTTTACCCCCTTTGGTTTTAAGTACATTTTTAGGTATTTCAAAACTATTTTTTGATTTGAAATTTCATCATTTATGTTTATCCAAGATTTGCACATATGATATTTGGATTTTAAAGTATCTTGAGGAATATTTCACTCAAAAATATTTTCTATTTTATGATTCTACCCTAAACTGGAAATTAGTGGTACGACATCTTTTTTGACACATACGATCATTGGAATGTCGTTTTTAACATATGTTGAAACTTGAGTTTCTCTTAAATCCATTATAAGATCTTGAAAATCTCTGATATTGTCTACTTCAAAGGCTAACATAAAGTCCTCATCATGTATTCCAAAAGAATACGTTGTATTGAGAACCACTTGAGGATATTTCTTGCTTACTTCGATATGTTCATCCATAATTTCCTGACGCTTTTCTTTTGGTAGTAGATACCATTCTCTAGTTTTTGTAAATGGATAAACAATTACGTGTTTTTTTGGTTCATTACCTGTCACAAATCCGTGGGCTTTTTGTTCTTGCACATAAAGTGATGGTCGTGTACATGACAAATACGTCCTAGATGGAAGAATGTATTTTCCAAAAACCGTTTTGTAAATTTTTTCAATTACTATTTGAATTTCTTCTACTGTTTTTGCTGCAAACCAAAACAAAAAGTCTGCATCATCTCTTAATCCTAAATTTGAATATGATCTAAACATTATTCCTGAATTATTAATCACATTTTCAACTTCTTTTGCAGATTCTTCTTTTGCCAAATCTGCCATCCATCTCCATTTAGGATCCACTTTGAAAAATGAGAAATTAAAATAATATTGATTGTTATCATCTGACATATTTTCTACAATTTTGAAACCCTATTTAAACAAAAACTAGATTCTCTATTCTAGAATCTCTATAATTTTCTCTCGTGATTTATGTCCTGATTTTATTTGGACTATGCCTGTAGACACCCTGAAATGTTTTGCGATTTTTTTGATGATCTCTTTGTTTGCTTCTCCTTTGACTGGTTTTGATTTAATTCCTATGTTGATTTGATTATCTTTTACTTCTAGAAAATCCTTAGAAAATCCTACATATACTTTGTAAATCAATATATCTTTGAAAATATTTCTAGGTTAAATTAGATCAGATTGGCTGCTCTAATACCCAATCATAACCTTCTGCTTCTAGTTTGTCAGCAAGTGATGCATCACCTGTTTTTAATACTTGGCCGCGAGCAAACACATGAACAAAATCTAGTTTATCTAAGAATTTTAAAATTCTTGCATAGTGAGTAATTACGATTACTGTTGCATCTTTACCTGAAACTTTACTGATTGCTTGTGCAACTGCTTGAACGGCATCAATATCTAGTCCTGAATCAGGTTCATCCAAAATTGAAATTTTTGGTTTTAATACAGCCATTTGCAAAACTTCCGCACGCTTTTTCTCTCCACCTGAGAACCCTTCGTTAAGATATCTCGAAAGAAATTCTTCTTTTAATCCAACTTTTTCTAAATTTTCTTTTAGGTATTTTTGAAATTCTCTAACTGTGATGAATACTTCTCTATCATCACCTTTGAGTGCTTTACTCAAAGAATTGTAAGCTGTTCTAAGAAAATGAGAAAATCCTACACCTGAAACTTCTGTTGGATACTGAAATCCTAAAAATAACCCTTTCTTTGCTCTTTCATCTGCAGATAAATCTAAAATGCTCTCACCATCTAACAAAATATCTCCTTTTGTGACTTCGTATTTTGGATGTGCAAGTAATGTATATGCTAGTGTGCTTTTTCCAGAACCGTTTGGTCCCATAATGGCATGTACTTCTCCGGGGCCTGTCTTTAGGTTCACACCTTTAAGAATCTCTTTGCCTTCTCTTGATACATGAAGATCTTTAATTTCCAATACTGCCATGATGCACATTCCTTTGTTTCTCTATATAATACCGACGAAATTTAGCTGATCCTAATCTGATTTTTTAATAATAAAATGAAAAGAGGGGATTTAATATTTGGCCAGAGATGGTCTTAAAGTAATTTTTAGTTTGTAGCATGTTAGAATTTCTTTACATCTATTTCTGATAGTAACTTCTGTTACTCCTGCAATACTTGAAACGTCTCTTTGTAGAACGTTTTGCCCAAGTAGTACAGATGCAACATACAGATATGCTGCTGCAATTCCATTTGGAGCTTTTCCATCTGCAATACTACTATCTTTAGTTTTTTCTGCAATTTCTAAGGCTAGTCTTTCAACTCTGACCTCAGTCTGTGTCATATTTGCTATCTTTGAGATGTATTTGTCCATGGTTACAACTGGGGCTGTTAAATGTCCCATTTCCATTACCATGGTTCTATAGTATCTTGCTGCAAGTTTTGTTTTTGATTTAACATCTTTTGGTGGACAAATTCCGCGACAAATTTCTTCTAGTGATCTTACTACATCACATTGTTTGCATGCCATGTAAATTGTAGCTGCTGTAATGCTAACTACTGATTTTCCCTTCACATCAACATGTCCATCCAAGTTTCTGTATATCAT
>CAZBBN010000007.1:0-5958 GCA_964490195.1 uncultured Nitrosopumilaceae archaeon | reverse complement strand
TAACTACTGATTTTCCCTTCACATCAACATGTCCATCCAAGTTTCTGTATATCATTGAGGCAGTTTCTAACACATTCTTTGAAAGACTAAGATTATCACATGTTTCACCCATTTTGACTAAAACATTTGCTAATCTTCTTTCTTTTGGTGATGAAACTCTTACTCTTTGTTGCCACTTTCTGAGATTGTGCATTTGATTTGCAACATCGTGATTGATTCTTTTTCCACTAAAGTCTTTTGCACTAATTGAAATCTCAGTAGTTATTCCCAAATCATGTTGAGAATAAGTTGTTTGTCCTGTAGCTCTTGCTAATTTCATCTTGTCTTCGAAATTTGAGCTAATAGTTTCTGGACCATGATCTGAAATCTGATCATCGACTACTACGCCGCAACCAGAACAGATGATTTCACCATTCTGCATGTCATCTACTAATGTAGATTTACATTCAGGACAGTTTTGTTTTTCTAGTATGTTCATTATTTTCTTCTCCTAAATTTTTTTGGTTTATTGACAGGAGATTGCTCTATTGCGTAAACGCTTTTGCCAATGTATTTTTTGATACTATTTGTTAATGGCGTAGCTGATGCAAATGGTCTTCTTACTGGACCGATCATTTCGTTTACTTTTGCAACTCTAGTTCCCTTCTCGTCACAGAGTATTTGTCCTTCAACTAATTCTTTAGATAGTTGAATGATTACCCTGCCACTACCGGCTAGGTGCATTATTTCGCCTACCTCCTGCAATTAAAAATACTAATCATGATATTCTTATCATAGACTTCTGTCAACTTTACTTTAGCTAAGAGCTAGAATTGATTTTATCTTGATTGTTTCGTTCTTTTTAATACCAGTTTTTCTGAAATTTTGTTAAGAATTTTTGTCTTTGAGGAATCTTTTGGTAAAATAATATATCCTGACCTAACAAATGGTCGTTTAGGAAATCTCACTTTGTCATCAGACTCTGTAATTTCAAATCCTGCAGCTACTGTTGCATCCATCAATTCTTTTAACGAAGGATCAAAAACACATCTTTCTAAGCCTAGACGTCTACCTTTTGATTTTTTTAAATTCTTGTTGAAATAATCCAACCAGATTACGATGTGTTCATAATCTTTCATTTTATTCCTTTAGTAAAATTGCGTTAACTATTCCGTTTTGTCCTGGTTTTGAAATAACTTTACATTTACCTTCTTGTGTTTCAAGAACTGCACCTTTTGTAATGATACCACGTCTTTTATAATCATTGTTTGTCGCATTATCTAATACTTTGAGAATTTTTGTCTTTTTTACTTTAGCATCTCCTGTTGCTAGATTAACAAAATCAATTGTTTTCAAAGCTGTCTTTTTATTATTTCCACGAACTCTTCTTGTAATAGTTACTTGTGCTCCGTTGATTGGCTCATTTGGATATCTATCAGTCTCATACTTTCTTCTAATTCTTAGCGGATGTCTTCTTCCTCCAGTTATTTTACTTGTAGCTAAGTTCTCTACGGATTTCCTCACGAAAACTTGTCTGAATTACTCTAATTTATACAAAACGCAAAAAATTAGCCGTGATTACTTTTTCTTAATTTAGTTCTGTACTATTTGGGGTGGATGATTTGTTTGACTCATGCTTGCTGTTTTTCTGACTTTGGAAAAGAGTCTCTGTTTTAGATCTTCTACGTCACCTTGAATGCCAAAATATTTTTGGAATTTCTCGGTGGTACTGTAAATTTTTAATCTTCCAACATTTTGATGATTGATGTAATCTAATTGTCGTAGTTCTTTTAGATGTGCATATACTCCGGAACCTCTTGTTTCTACAAGTTGTTTTGATGAGATTGGTTGCATATATGCAATATATGACAATGTCTTAAGTGTCGCATTTGGAAGAACTGGTTTTGAAGCATATCTTTTGATAGTCGAACTGTATTCTGGCTTTAATTGCATTACGTATGATCCATCTGGCAGTATGGTGACTTCGAGCGCTTTGAAGACATTCTTTGTTTTTTTCATAATGCTGTTGAGTAATTCTACAGTTTTTGTCCTAGATTCTGTGCCTGATGCTCTGATTATGTCTTCTATTCTAAGTGGTCTGCCTGCTGAGTAAAGTGCCGCCTCTATTCTTGCAGTTGCTTCATCTATATTTTCAATTTTAGCCAATTATTCATATCTCCTCTAAAATCTAGTTAAAGAAATCCTTTCTTCATTTTTGATCAGTTTGTTAATTCTTCTTTTATCAAGATAATCTTAATGTCATCTCCAATTTGTTCAAGATCTACCTTTTGGTCTCTTGCTAGAAATAGTATTGCAAAGAAGCATCTTATTGAATCCACCTGATCTAATTCGGAAATAATGTCTTGTAGTAATCCGAACCCTGTGGCTGAAATTTTTTTTATCACTAGATCTTCATATTTCCCAATTATGTTTTCAAGTGAAATAAAAAATTCTTGGAAATCTGGTGCTACAATTGGCTCAATGTCTACTTGTCTGTTTCTTCTTGATTGAGGATTTGCAATGGTTCCAATTAGATTTTGAAGTAAACCTAACAAATCGTCTAAAGAAACTGGGTATGTAGATTCATGTCTGTATGGAATATCTATTAATTCAATATCTACATCTGTTCTTTGATACATTGGCTTTTTCTCCATTGCGGCTTTTTGTAATGCAAAAATACTTTCAACCTTCATTCTGTAAATTAATGATGATGACAATGCTGCCATTCCAGCTACTTTGAGATCTTTCTTGCCTGTTTTTTCAAGAATTTTTATCAATAAATTTAAAATTTGAATTAGATCAATTTCCCATACATCTTTTTTGGCAACCGATGATGGACTAAACAGAATATTTACTGGTTCTTGAGAAATGCTGTTGGGAGTTTGCGCTTCGTTCACATGATAATTTTCTCACCTATTCAATAATATCTAAGGGCTCTATTTTTCTCTCACTTTCAGTCAACTCTTATATTGTTCAGAAAAGAAACCATTTTGTGAAATCTGCTAGAATTACAGGACCAAATGAGCCCCTTGCGGTATCTGAATCTGAGACTCCAAAACCTCAAGGAAATCAGGTTCTCCTTAAAGTAAAATCTGTAGGTGTATGTCATAGTGATTTACACTTGTGGGAAGGTGGATATGATCTAGGGGATGGTCAATTTATGAAAGTTACTGATAGAGGGGTGAAATATCCTGTAACTCCCGGACACGAAATCGTTGGCACAGTTGAAGATCTAGGTGATGATGTTTCTGACATATCCAAAGGTGATGACGTTCTAGTTTTTCCATGGATTGGTTGCGGGGAATGTCCTGCATGCAAAGTTGGAAATGAAAATCTATGTGATACACCAAGATCAATGGGTGTTTTTCAAGATGGTGGATATTCTGATTATGTATTAATTCCAAATTTCAAATATTTAGCGAAACTTGATGGCGTTAATCCTGATTCTGCAACTTCACTTGCATGTTCTGGCCTTACTGCATACAATGCTGTTAAAAAAGCAAATGTGAATTCACCCGAATTTTTACTAATCATTGGTGCTGGCGGTTTAGGATTAATGGCAATTCAAATTGCAAAGGCAATAACCAAAGCCAAGATTATTTGCATCGACAACGATGACAAAAAATTTGACACTGCAAAAAAGATGGGTGCAGATTTTGTTGTAAATACAAATGTATCAGGATCTTTGTCTAGTGGAACTGGAAGTCCGATTGATAAAATAATTTCTATTTGTAATGGTAAGGGAGCTGACAGTGTAATTGATTTTGTAAATGCTCCTCAAACTGTAAGAACTGCATTGGGTGTTATACGAAAAAGAGGAAACATTGTTCTAGTGGGATTATTTGGAGGATCCCTTGAAATCTCTCTTGTCACAATTCCATTAAAATCAATTATAATTCAGGGTGCATATACTGGAAATTACACTGACATGGTGGAACTCCTTGATCTTGCAAGAAAAGGAATCATTAATCCTATGATTTCAAAAAGATACACCCTTGATGAGGCAAATGCTGCTTTAGAGGATCTAAAGGCAAGAAAAATAGTTGGTCGTGCTGTAATTAATCCATAGTTTGAATAATTACCACAAAATCTTATGAAATAAAAAAATTGGATTGTGATACTGAATACAAAAATTAATTGTGAAATTGCACCAACTCATTTAAAGAATAAACAATTTGTCACTGCATATGATCTATTTCTTGATCAATCTGAATCTATAAAAAAGTCAAATCATTTGAAATCTGCTTTATATCCTTTGATGATTCCACTTTTTTCAAGTCTTTTAATTCTCTTTCTGATTATTCTATCTAAAACAACATGGCTGATTTTTTTAATTCTGATGCAATTTCTTTTGAAGGAGTTTTTGCATTATCATTGAGAATTTCAATAATTTTTTGATCAACTTTATCTAGATTTGATCATGCATCTTCACTCATACTGAGCAAAAATTCTAATGCCTTTTGAATTTTTGGTTGATTCTATTCTGCACATCAAATTTTTAGAGTTGGGTTAGTCATCTAAAACCCAACCTGATTTTAAAACCGCTTGGTCATTGTCTTCTCCGACACATGTAGCAAATCTCCAAATGATTGGTGCATCAGTATTCATCTTTTCTTTAATTTTTAAAAGTGACTCCATTTCTGAATCAAGATTTTGATCTGCGTTACCATGTTCTTTACAAAACTTACATTTTTCATCTAGTGTAATTGGTTCGGATTCAATCAACGGATATGCCCTACATGCAAGTGGCCTGTCTTCGTAAATCTTACATGGAAATCCTCCATGCGGTGATTTTTTTCCACTGGTAGTATCTAGGAAAGGGCAAGTATTTCCATTTTTTTCAATTCCCATCATTTGATATGCTAAAATTTTTGTTGGTGGGGAATTTTTTCCTTCTGAAACTCCAATTCTTGGTAAAATTTTGATATTTACTTGATTTAATTTTGAAATTTTTTCAATCCTTTCTTTTTCTTCAGGAAGTATTAGGACTCCAATTTTTCCAAATTCTTTAGTTGGATAATACTCTCTCTCAATGCAACACTGTGAGCATTCCTCAATGCATTTGAATTCCACATATTTTTTTCATCATATTGGATAAAATCTTTTGCTATGACCAAATTTTTCCAATCAAAAACCCTACCAGTTATATGCTCAAATTGTTAATGTAAAACATGGGTAAGCGCCAAGTAAAAAATGAAAGTGCACTAAAAGAAATTCGTCTTCCTGAAGAAGGTGAACAATTTGGACGTGTATTGAAGATGCTTGGCGGTGAAAATGTCATGGTCAAATGTGCTGACCATTTGACTCGAAGAGGAAGAATAAGAGGAAAACTAAAGAGACGAGTTTGGATTCGAGATAATGATATTGTAATCATTGCACCTTGGGATTTTAAAGAAGCAGACCGTGGTGATATTGTTTGGAGATTTACACTTCCTCAAGTTGAGTGGTTAAAAGAAAACAATCACATTCCTAAAGATTTCTAGTTTTGTTAGGTTGTTTTACTTTGCTTAGTTAATATAGAGAATAAATGACTTGAGTATCAAATGGAACAAGGCACCGTAAAGTGGTTTAACCGTACTAAGGGCTTTGGTTTTATCGAAAGAGAAGGTGGAGACGATCTGTTTGTTCACAAATCAGATGTTGACGGATTCATCAACGAAGGCGATAAAGTCGAGTTTGAAGTAGGCGAAGGTCAAAAAGGACCAGCAGCCCAAAAAGTCAAAAAATCAGCATAGGCAACAAGTTTTTTAATTTAAGAGTTCAATTTTGTTTTCTTAAATCAGTCTATCTTTTTATTATTTTTAATTTCGTTTTTTTCTTAGAAAAATTTGTGGTCTCACGCGAAGGAGATGTCAATTTAGTTTGACTCCTTTACCTTATTCTGAAGAATTTATGATGATTTATAGATGTAAGCGGGAAAACCCACACCCTTTAGGGTTGGGATGAAAGCGAACACACCACAAAGCAAAACACAACCCA
>CAZBBN010000006.1:0-15722 GCA_964490195.1 uncultured Nitrosopumilaceae archaeon | reverse complement strand
AGAAGAAGACGACACCGTCATGGAAGAAAATGGGGTAAAACTCCTAGTTGACAGTTACAGTGTTGACCATCTACAAGGTGCAAACGTAGACTATATTGAAAGTCTAATGGGCTCTGGATTTAAAATCAACAATCCAAACGTTACAAAATCCTGTTCATGTGGTCACTCATTTAGTACTGAATAAACAACTATTATTTTTCATTTTTAGATTTTACTAGTATTTGCTATCATCATTCATTTCTTGAAAAATTTCATATCTTAGTACAATTTTTTGCGATACCCTCATATATCGAAGGCAGAAACCAAAATTATGATAATAAAGGAGATGAAATTATGTCCAATAAATCAGGAATTGTCAAATATCACGTTAAACTTTCCTATGAAGTTGATGGGCTCGTTGAAAGAGCAGATATAATCGGAGCTATCTTTGGCCAAACAGAAGGACTGTTAGGCCCTGAGATGAATCTGAATGAACTGCAACGAGTTTCTAAAGTAGGACGTATTGAAGTCAATACCAAATCCACTGCAAATACTACTGCAGGTGATGCCTTAATCCCAATGAGCACAGATATTGATACGTGTGCATTAATTGCTGCAGGAATAGAAAGCATTGACAAAGTAGGACCATTTGATTGTAAATTTAGCTTAGAAGCAATTGATGATGTAAGGGCTGCAAAGAAAGATGATATTGTAAGACGCGCAAAAGAAATCAAGCAAAAGTGGGCTACTAAAACTGTTAGCGAAGGAGAAACAATGTTAAATGATGTTCATCAGGGTGATGCTGGAAAGCTGGCAACTTATGGGCCATCAAAATTAACATGTAGTTCTGGTGTCTTTGATTCTAATTGGGTTATCCTAGTAGAAGGAAGAGCAGATGTAATTAATCTTCTAAGAGCAGGATATGACAATGTTTTAGCAATTGAAGGTGCAAAAATTGATGAATCCATCAAAGAACTATGTAATAATAAAGACACGGTAGTTGCATTTCTTGATGGAGACAGATCAGGTGGATTCATTCTCAAAGAACTCAAATCTGTTGTTACTTTAGATTATGAGCTACAAGCAGATGCTGGAGTTGAAGTTGAAGAACTAACACCACAAAGAATTGATGAAATTCTAAGACCCATTGCAGAGGAAATTAAATCTGGAAAACCAACTCCTGCACTCAAAAGTGAAGATGATAAACCTCTTGCAGATATTACATCAAAAGTTTTTCCAAATCTCAATGAAACCCTTGAAGCAGTTGCACTAGATGATGATCAAAATGAAGTTTTCAAAGTTCCAATCAGTGAAGTTGTTAGCAAACTATCATCACAATCTGGAATCAAATATCTTCTACTAGACGGAATTATTACCCAGAGACTTTTAGAAGGTGCCAAAAATGCAGGTGTTGAATGTGTTATTGGTCACAGAATTGCTAAACTTTCCAACTCTGATGGAATGACACTAAAAACATTTGGTGACTTGGGCGTATCTTAGGAAACTAGATGACTGAACTAAAAATTCAGCACATCTTAACCCTCTCATATCTATTATCTAAAGGTGCAAAATACAACTATGTTCCAATAACGACTTCATCTCTTGGGAAAAATATTAAAAAATCTCAACAAGCTGCATCAAAACATCTGCTTGAATTAGAACAAAATCAATTCATCGAGAGAATAATTAGTGGGCGTAACATATCTGTAAAAATTACTCCTAAGGGTTTCAGTGAAATGGTAAAACTCTCAGCGATATTACGTAAAAGTCTAGACTCCTCCCCCTCTCATGTTGAACTCAAAGGAACTTTAGTATCTGGAATGGGTGAAGGTGCTTACTATATGGGATTAAAAGGATACACAAAACAATTCAAGTCAAAAATTGGATATGTGCCATTTCCTGGAACTCTCAATGTACGATTAGATCAAAAAATTCATCAAGAAGCAATTAAACAATTTGAAACTTTGAATGGCGTAAAAATTAAGAGTTTCTCTGATGGAAAAAGAACTTATGGATGGGTAAAATGCTTTCCAGCCAAATTAAACAATTCTGCAAATTGTGAATTAATTATCCTTGAACGCACACATCATGATGATTCAATAATTGAATTAATATCTAAATCCTGTTTGAGAAAAACTGCAAAACTAAAAGATGGTTCAAAAATTTCAATTAAAATTCAAATCAATTCCTAGATTCCATGAATAGATTCACCATACTCTTTTTCAATTTTAGAGCTAGAGATATCTGGAATAGGAGATTGTAATCTTGCAACTTTTGCATCAAGATTGATTTTTTTACATCCTTCAATGATAAATTTCTCTTGATGAGCCTGATCATAACCTAATGCAATAATTTCTGGTCTTACTAGATTTACTGTTTTGAAAATATCATTTTCTTGTCCGATTAGGCAGAGATCCACCATTGAGAGTGAGTTTACTAATTCTTGTCTCTGCTCTTGGCTGTGAATGGGATTTCTTTTTTTCATCTTAATCGCAGTGTTGTCCGTTGCCACAACCACCACTAGTATATCTCCTAATGCCTTTGCTGCATCTAGTGTATAGATGTGACCTGGATGAATAATGTCAAAAACTCCTCCTGCCAATACTACTCGCAATGAACTTCGACCAATTTCTGTAAGTGTAGTTCTATCTTCATTTACTAATTGATTTTTTATCAATTCATCAATCTTTGAATTTATCACATCCTCTGTGAGCATGCTTTTTTTCTTGATTATCTCCATTAATGATCTACCGTCGATTTGGCATAGATACATAGCAGCAAGAATTAGTTTGTCGCTGGGTTCCAATATTTTTTCTATTTTTGACCCTCTCTTTAATTCATCGCTAAAAATTACATCTTGGGATCAAGACCTTTGGCCAATCTTAATGCATCAACAAGTCCATCTGCGTACCCGATACTCAAAATTGCTACTTCCTCTTGACCGTCTTCTAGAAATTTCTCTGCATCTTTAATGTATAATTCTGCATTTTCTAAAATTACCTGAAACTCTTTTTGATTTTTATAATGTGGTTCTACTTCTTCTAGTGCTTCTCTGACCATTGGAACATATTTTTCCATCATTTGAATTGAAATTTTCTTTGTCTTATCAGAATTATCAATTGGTTCGTCAATGCATTGGCCTAGTATCTTCAATGCATCTGATTCTGTAAAATGTAATCTGCCTGGAATGATTACAGTATGTGGAGGTTTTCCAAAATCTTTTTTCTTTAAACTCGAAATTTTTCCTGAAATTATTGATTGATCTTTGAATCCTATTCTTGATGCGACTATTGCATAACTATCTAAACTAATGATATTCCTTTTTTGCCCTTTCTCTGTTTCTAATAATCCATTTAGTGCATTTTTAGGATCTAAGAAAAAATCTTTGTCTTGATTGTATTCTAAAAGAAGTACTGTGTGATTACCTTCAATAATGTTTTTATAAATTACATAGTATGGTGTTGTAAGTGATTTCATTTCACTCATTATTGTTGCGATTCTTCCAACTTTGTAAAAATGCAAACCACACTCTCCAATCATTGAAGTAAGAGATGATGAGGCATGAATGGAATATGTTTTAATTTTTTCTTCAATTGCTCTTGTTCTTAACTCGATGTGTGTTGTTGCAATGTATGGATCTCCATATGAGAGCAAAACAACTTTCTTTTTCTTTGCATTTTTTAAAATCTCATTTCCATCTTCCACAAGCCATCTTTTTGCTGATTTGAATTCTCCTTTGGTTGCATTTTTGATTTTAGTTAAATCTGATTTTCCAATTGGACTGGTAAATTGTTCAAGATATACAATATCTGCCCTTGATAAGATATCTAATGCTTCAATAGGGATTGATTTGAATCCTGAAATTCCTAAACCTACAAACCAAAGCATTATTGCATCTTTCTGTCATGAAGCCTTTTTAAATGCTGTAGAGTCTTCTTTAGGATCTCAATTCCCTTTAGGTACTCCTTGATGGATACTTTTTCATCAATTGTATGGGCTTGATGGGGATCTCCTGGGCCATATGTGACAACAGGAATTGACCATTGATTTCCTAAAACATTCATGTCTCCCGTACCTGTTTTTCTGATTAGCGTTGCTCTTGATTGTGTTTCTTCTAGAATCCCTAATGTCAATGCCCTAACTAGTGGTGAATTGTGAGCTGCCTCAAAGGGTTCTGTCTCATCAAGAATGGAATAAAATGCTTCTACTTTTCTTTTTTGAGAAATTTCTTTTACTAACGTTGCAATCTTTTGTTCGATTGTTTTACAGTTCATATCTACTGGAATTCTGATGTCAAAAGTTGTTTCACATTCCTTTGGTGTAATGTTGTGACTAGTACCGCCTCTAATTTCAGTCATGGATGAAGTTAACAGCATTCCTTTAGATCTATCGTCTTGATTTTCTTCTAATCTCTCTTTGAGTTCATTTGCAAAAATCATTGACTCCTGAATGGCATTTTTTGAAAGCCATGGTGCACTTGCATGTGAACTATCATCTACACTAATTTTGAGATTAATTGCAAGTCTTCCTTTGTAAGCTATTGTAACTTGGTTAATTCCACTAGGTTCTCCAAAAATTGCATAATCTACTCCCATCTCTTTTTTAACAAGATTCTTAATCCCTGTAGCATTCCCTTCTTCATCAACAGCTCCTACAAAAATTATAGTTCCATTATTGTTTTGAATTGATGCTGCTGCAAATAGCATTGCCATTAAAGGTGCTTTTGCATCTGACGCACCTCTCCCATAAAGTGAATCTCCTTCTTTTCGTACTTTGACTTTTCCTGGTACTACATCCATATGTCCACATAACATTATTTTTGGCGATCCTGTTCCTTTCTTTGCAATAATATTTCCCACTTCATCAATTTCAATATCCTCAAATCCCAAGTCATCACACTTGTCAGCTAAAAATTCTGCTAATGCTTTTTCACTCAGTGATGGTGTGTATAGTCTAAGTGCTTTCTCTAACATCTTTACTGCAAATCTGGTTTCTATTAGATGGCTGGCCAATTCTTACTTTTCAATTTTTAGTGCATAGTTTAGCATTAATGATGGGATATCCACTTCGCAGACTCTGACTGTATTTTTGTATTCTGTAGTGTTATTTACCTCGTGTACAACTAATCCTTTTTCATCACTTTCCATTAAATCAACACCTACAATATCTCCCTGAACGGCATTTTTTGCCTTAATACACATCTCTTCCATTTCAGATGTGACCTTGCATGGTTCTGCTACTCCACCCAATGCCATATTTGTTTTCCAATGTTTTGAAATTCTGTATATTGCTGCAACTATTTTATCTCCTACCATGATGGCTCTAATGTCTCTTGGTGGTCTTTTTACAAATTCTTCTAGATAATGTATTTGATAAATTGGATACATATTTTCTCTACTTTCAATAATGCCTTCAGCTGAATCCTTGTCGTTAAGTTTTGAAATCAATCTTCCCCAACTCCCTACAGTTGGTTTGATAACTTTGGGATATCCTTGTTTTTCTAATGCTTCCAGAGCTGCCTCTTTTGAAAAAGCTACTGTTGCATCTGGTGTTGGAACTCCAAATTTCTTTAGCAACATATGTGTAAATAATTTATTTCCTGCAAAAACACCCGTGTTAAGACAATTGATTACTTTGACTCCTAATCCTTCAAGAGCTGCAGTAGAATGTAAATTTCTATAATAGCTTACACATCTTTGAATAACTACTCCATAATCTTCAGGTTTTTTTTCTAAATTTAATGCTAATTTCTTACAATCAACCATCTGGATATTGATATTGTTTTTTTTACCTGCTTCTAAAAGGGCTTTTTCTTCCCAACGGATGGTATCGTAAAGAATAGTAACGTCAGGACTCACTGTCCCCAATCCTCGCCAACCGTTTGGGCAGGCTTTAGTTGGAAACCGTCTGAACCTTTTACTAATTCAAAACTTGCGCCACATTCCGGACATGTTACAATTTCTCCTTCAAGTGCATCACTTGGGATGGATATTTCTGCATCACATTCTTCACATTTTGACATATCTTCTCTACCACAATCCTCTTTATTTATCATTAATTATCTTTTTTTCGATTCTATCTTCGAGTGGTATCTCTATAAGATCCCCCATTCTGAGGCCTTTTAATCCGGCCGCTACTGCTCTAGCACTATTATCGTCTTTCTCAAGGCCCAATAATGACATTAAATATGCCGCACCTGTCTTTCCTGCAAGCTCTCCAAAGACAATTCTTCTCCTATTTCCAACTGCCCTTGGTGGTATGGGCTCGTATGCTGCTGGGTTTTTAAGAATGGCTGCAAGATGTGTTCCTGCTTTGTGTTTATATGCTGATGAACCGACAATTGGTTTTGAATCATATGGTTTGATTGTTGTATATTCTTCAATTAATCTTGAGAGATCTAGTAACATATCCAATCTGAAATCATTTGGTGATTTGTATAGATATGTCAATGCAACTGCTATTTCTGCAAGAGGTGGAATTCCTGTTCTTTCCCCAATTCCATCAATGGTTGTGTGAATCTGATCAACTCCTGCATCACATGCTGAAAATGCGTTTGCGACAGCAAATCCAATATCATTATGAACATGTGCATCTAATGGAACATCTACTACATCTCTTACCTTCTTTACAAAATTATACATTCCAATTGGACGCAATATTCCGACTGTATCTGGAAGACTAATTCTATCAACACCTGCTTCTTCAATTGCTTTGCAAATTTTGATTAAAAATTCAGGTTCTGCTCTACTTCCATCTTCTACTGTAAATCTAATTTTTAGACCGTGAGACTTTGCATATTCTACTGTTTCCACTGATCTTCTTAATGCTTCTTCTCTTGAAATACGTAATTTGTCTTTTAGATGAATGTCTGAAATTCCTAGATAAGCTGCACACCATTTAGCATCACAATCTAATGAAATATCAATATCTTCTTTGAGAGCACGTCCATGTGAAACAATGTCTGCCTTTAATCCTTGTTTGATAATTGTCTTAGTTGCTTCTTTATGATCATTTGAAACAACTGGTGAAATTTCAATTTGATCTACGCCAAAATAATCTAACATCCATGCAATCTGAATTCTTTGTTTGTTTGTAAATGAAACCCCGGGATGTTGTTCTCCTTCTCTTAGAGTGCTATCTAATATCTTGATCTTTTTTGGATTTTTGTCATATGCATTGTAGATGTTTGCATAGTGATTCGGATCTTTCATTACTGAAATCGTTAACATAAATTGATGATATAAACATATTCGTACTATCTTCGTTGAAAAAAACTATTAATGATCCTAAATTAGTTATGAAACATTTTTTTCTTACGAAAGTCGTTTTTAGATTATTTTTCTCAAAATTATCACAGTATTTGTATCGACTACCCCTGGAATTTTTCTTAATGCATCAATGGTGTTATTGATTTCGGCAATACTTGATGCACTCATAATTGTTGTAATGTCGTATTGACCAGTTATTTCGTAAACTGTTTTTACTCCTTCCAATTTGGCAAGTTTTAGAGAAACTTTTGATGTGTCTGTTGCAGAATCTACTGACACCAAAACAATTGCACTTGTTGCATTTTCCTCATCAAGTTCTAAAGTAAATTTTTTGATCGTTCCGCTATCTACAAGATTTTTTACACGTCTTCTAACTGCGGATTCGGAAAGCTTTAATTTTTTACCAATATCTACAAACGATTCTCTAGCATCTTCTTTTAGATATCCTATGATCTTCTCGTCTACTTTATCTTTGTACATCTCTTTTTTGCTCCTCTTCACTAAGTACGGAATCTAGAGCATGTAAAACTTTTGTTATGTCCTCTTCAGAAATCACTAATGGTGGGAGAATTCTTAGAATGTTTCTTCCAGAGTATAGCATTAGAACTCCTTTTTTCATCAATCCCATTAGGATGTCTTTGACTTCAAATTTCATCTCTATTCCTATCATTAGTCCTTTACCGCGAATTTCCCTAATCATGGTGTGACCCTCTTTTAATTTCTCTAAACCTTCTCTGAAAATTTTGCCCATCTTTTCAGAATTCTCAATTAGTCCATCTTCTGTTAATGCTTTGAGTGCTGCAGTTCCTGCTGCACATGATAATGGATTTCCACCAAATGTTGAAGAGTGCTCTCCTTTACTCATTGAAGCAAGTATGTCTGGTCTTACAAGAGTTGCACCCATTGGAACGCCTCCTGCAATTCCTTTTGCAAGACACAAAATATCGGGTGCTGTATTCCAATGATCACATGCCCATAATCGTCCAGTTCTTCCTAAACCAGCTTGTATTTCGTCAAAAATTAACAGAATTCCTTTTTCATCACAGAGTTTTCGTACATCCTGCAAAAATCCTTCTGGTGCAACAATAATTCCACTTTCACCTTGTATTGGTTCTAATATTACAAATGCTGTATCATCATCAATTACTGAACGAAGTGATTCTATATCTCCAAAAGATGCAAAAGAAACTTTCTCAACTAGTGGTTCAAATGCCTTTTTGTATTTTGGATTAAATGTTAATGATAATGCACCAAATGATTTGCCGTGATATGATCCTTTCATTGCAACCATTCCTTTTTTCCCTGTAAATTTTCTTGCAAATTTTATTGCAGCTTCTATTGCTTCTGCACCGCTGTTGTTTAGATGAACTTGTGTTAGTCCATTAGGAGCTAATCCAATCAATGTTTTCAAAAACTCTTCTCTTGTTTTGTTGTATAAAGAACTGTGAACTGTAATAATTTTATCAATCTGTTCTTTGATTGCATTGTTGACTCTTTGATTTTTATGACCTACTAATGCAACTCCATATCCTCCCATACAATCTATGTATTCTTTTCCATCTATGTCCCATACATGTGACCCTACTCCCTTCTCAACTGTAACTGGAAATCTCTGATAGAGATTTCCCATAAATTGATCTTCACTCATATTCAATCACCGTACAATTATCATGTGCAATTGCAGCCGATATTGGATTTTCTTTTTGACCATTTGCAATCAATGCTTCTTTAACTCCCATATCTAATGCTTCTGTAGATGCTAGAATCTTCTTTTCCATTCCAGGTCCTATTTTTGGTCTGATCTCTTTTGCTTCTACTAATGTCAACTTTGGAACAAGTTTGTCATCCATTAATAATCCGTCTACATTTGTAATGAATAATACTTTGTCACTGCCAACTTTGCCGGCCACATATGCTGCAGCTCTGTCTCCGTCAACATTGAGAAATTCTGATTCCTCACTAATTGCTATGGGTGAAATAACAGGTGTTAGTCCCTGGTCTAAGAGTAATTTGATGAATTTTGAGTTGATATCGGTAATTTTGCCTGTATATCCGCCATCAATTGCTTGTTTTCTACCTTTTTCGTTAACTATGAGGAGCTTCTTTTTTCTATCTGCTTCAATGATTTTTGCATCAATTCCTGAAAGACCAATTGCATTAATTCCGTTTTTTTGGAGCATCTGAACAATTGTCTTGTTGATTCTTCCAGACATTACCATTGTAAAAATTTCTGCAGTTTCTTTATCTGTATATCTGCTTTTAATCCCACTTGGAGATGTAACAAATTTTGGTTCTTTTCCAAGTTGCTCGCAAACTTTTGTGACTTCTTTTCCTCCACCATGAACTAAAATTACTCCTTCTGATTCTGCAACTTTTTTAATATCTGCAATTGTGGACGGGTGTAAATTATCTACTACACTTCCACCAATTTTGATTGTGATCATTTCTAAACAGGAGTTAACGGGGTATATCTTAGTCCATCCATCTCATTAAACCCACACATTACATTCATGTTTTGAATGGCTGAACCTGCTGCACCTTTCATCAAATTATCTGATGCAGATAATGCAATTAATCTATTATTGTCTTCATCCAAATCAAATCCTATATCGCAAAAGTTTGAACCAACTACAAATTTTGGATCTGGAAATTTGTAAAGTCCTTTTTTATCTCGAATTAATCTGATGAATTTTTCTTCACCATAAGTTTGTCGATATAATTTCCACAATTCTTTCTCATCAATATCTTTTTTCAAGAATGTGTGATTTGTACATAAAATTCCACGAACTACATCAACTGCATGTGGACTCATTGAAACACGAATTTTATGTTCTGCTATTTCACTTAGTTCTTGTTCAATTTCACCTGTGTGTCTGTGCTTTGCAGGTTTGTATGGTCTGATGACTCCTGCTCTCATTGCATGTGCAGTTCCAGAACCAGAACCTGCACCAGAAGAACCAATCTTTGAATCCACTACAATGTGCTCAATATCAATAATGTCATTTCGAATTAATGGTGCAAGTGCTAACATCGATGTTACTGCCATACATCCTGGGCAAGAAACAAGCTGTGCTTTTTTAATTGCTTCTCTGTGTAATTCAGGCACTCCGAAAACTGATTTTGCCAAATAATCTGGATGTGGATGTTTCCAACCATACCATTTGTCATATGCATCTTGATTGTGTAATCTATAGTCTGCACTCAAATCAATAACTTTGATTCCTCTATCGTAGAGGGCCTTTACAATTTCAGTTGCAGTTCCATGAGGAACAGCAGTGAAAACTAAATCACACTGATCGGTTAGTTTGTCATAATCTAATTCTGAAAACATTATATCTGTAAACCCTTTCAAACTTGGTTGAACTCTATGGAGATATTCTCCTACATGTTGTCTGGATGTTACCATGGCGATCTCAACATCTGGATGATTGACAAGCAGACGCAATGTCTCTCCACCTACATAACCTGATGCTCCAACAACACCTACTTTCATGATAAGTCTCCTCGCAAAGGAGTATAATTTATTTCCTAACGTAGTTTAGAGCAAATTCTACCATTTCTTTTGGTATGTTCCGTTTTGAAACTCTTGCCAACCCTTTGAATTCAACTGTATTATTCACTTCATGCACAACTAATCCTTTTTGATCGTCTTCCATCATATCAATTCCTAATATTCCCCCGCCCATCGCTTTTGATGCTTTGACAGCCATATCCTCCATCTCTTTTGTTATTTCACAAAGTTCAGGATCTGCACCAAGTGCAATATTTGTTTTAAAACCTCCTGATGATTTTCTATACATTGCAGCAATAGGTTCGTCTCCTATTGTAATTACTCTAATGTCTCTTGGTGGTCTTTTGATTAATTCCTGCAAATAGTAAATTCTATCATGAGGACTATCAGTAATATCTCTAATTTCAAAAACTGCCTCCATGGTATCTTTATCCTTTAATGGCATAACCCCTCTTCCCCAACTTCCTATTACTGGTTTGATAACTAGAGGAAATCCTACTTTTTCTAAATTCTCAGCTGCACTTTCACTTGAAAATGAAAAATATGTTTTTGGTGTTGGAATATTATTTTTTTTTAAAAGTAAAGTCATAAACATTTTATTCCCACAAATGTTTGCAACCTCAAATTTGTTTAAAACAGGAATATCTAAAAATTCTAAACTTGCAGTAAAGTGAAGACCTCTGAAATAACTTACACATCTTTCAAGAACAACATTGCCCAAGTCATATTCCTCTTTTTTACTATCTGTGTTTATTTGAGTAATTTTAGCATCAAGCATTACTGCATCATGTCCTAGATCTGATGCCTCTTTTTTGAGCATCTTCTCTTCCGCTCTTAGGCGGTCAAACACGATACAGACTTTTGACATTACTCTCCCCAGTCTTCGCCTACGCTTTCTGCTTGTTTAAGCTCAACATTTGATCCGTCTTTTTTTGAGATTTCAAAGTCAGCACCACAATCAGGACAGGAGACAATTTCTCCAACTGAGGCATCGTCTGGGATGTTTAGTATTGCATCACATTCTGGGCAGTTCATGTTTTTGTTGACCTTTTCTTTTGTAATTTATTAGCTTCTGTTGACTGCATTCCCCATAATTCTACAAATCCTTTAGCCAATCTTTGATCAAATGTTGATTCTGTACCATATGTGGCAATTTCATGACTATACAATGAATTATTTGATTTTCTTCCAACTACTCTTAGACTTCCCTTGTACATCTTGAGTTTAACTATTCCAGAAACTGGTTTTTGTGATTCTTCGATAAATCCCTCTAGATCTGCTCTAAGAGGGTCTTGCCAAAGTCCTGAATATACCAAATATGCCCATTCATCGTCTATTAGTGATTTGAATTTATTTTCATGTTTTGTATGGACCATTTTTTCTAAATCTGAATGAGATTCAATTAGACAGGTTGCAGCTGGAGTTTCATACACTTCTCTTGATTTGATTCCAACAACTCTGTCCTCAATATGATCGACTATTCCAACACCTGCATCTCCTGCCTTTTTGTTAATGTATTCAATGAGTTTTTGTGGTTCTAATTTTTTTCCGTCAACTTCAACTGGAACTCCTTTTTCAAATTTAATCTCCAAGTAAGTTGGCTTGTCCGGTAAGTTTTTTGTTTTAACCCAAATGAATGCATCATCCGGTGGTTCGTTGTATGGATCTTCTAGAACACCGCCTTCAATCGCACGTCCCCATAAATTTTGATCAATACTGAATCTCTTTGCAACCGCATCAATTTCTATTCCATGTTTTTTTGCAAACTTTAACTCCGTTTCTCTATCCAAATTTTTATCTCGAATTGGAGCTATGATTGGAAGATCTGAACCGGAACGTAATGTAATATCAAAACGTACTTGATCATTTCCTTTGCCTGAACATCCATGTGCAAGCGAAGTTACTTTTTCTTTTTTTGCAATCTCTAATACTTTTTTTGCAATTAATGGCCGTGCAAGTGCTGTTGCAAGACAGTATTTTTTTTGATAAAGTGCATTTGCTTTAATTGAGGGAAAAATGTAATCTTTAACAAATTCTTTTCTAGCATCAATGTTGTAGTGCTTTTTTACACCAAGTTTTTTTGCTTTGGCTGTAATTTTTTTAGTGTCATCACATTGACCCACATCAACTGTTACTGTAATGACATCCATGTCCTGTTCTTCTTGTAAATATTTTACAACTACCGATGTATCAAGCCCTCCAGAAAATGCAAGAATCCCTTTTTGAGTCATAAAACAACTTTCCCGTCGTATTTTGGAATTTATCTTTTGTGATAGCCTAGAATCTGATTATTTTTGAAAAATATCTGACTAGCTTGAGCTAAAATTCGATGATTATTTAACCGCCAAATATAACGCTGTTTTATGAAAACCCGATTGATTATTTTTGCTGGAGTTACTGGAATGGTTCTACTATCGATATTGGGAATTACTCTTAATTCTAGTGATACCACACATGAAAATAAACTTCGTATTGCATATTTTCCAAACATTGGTCATGCAATTCCAATAGTTGGAATGGAAAAAGGTTTCTTTGAAAAAAGTGTTGGAGATGAAATAAAAATTGAAACACGTATTTTTGATAGTGGTCCTCAAGCAATAGAATCTCTATTTGCAAATTCAATTGATCTTGCATATGTTGGACCTGGTCCTGCTATTAACGGATTTTTAAATTCCAAAAATCATAATGTAAAGATTCTTGCAGGAGCTGCAAGTGGTGGCGCAAGCTTTGTTGTTCATCCTTTATCTGAGATTAACTCTGCATCTGACTTTGCAGGCAAAAAGATTGCTGCCCCTCAAATAGGAAATACTCAAGATGTTTCACTACGAAACTATCTCTCCGAAAATGGTTTGAAGACTGCCGATAAAGGAGGCTCTGTAACTGTTTACAATATTCCAAATCCTGATATCTATACTTTGTTTGTAAAAGGAGATATTGATGGTGCATGGGTGGCTGAGCCTTGGGCCACAATTTTAGAAACTGAACTTGATGGAAAAAGATTATTTCATGAGGAAGAATTATGGCCAAATAATGAATTTGCGTCTGTTCTTTTAATTGGAAATGTAGATTATGTTAAAAAAAATCATAAATTAGTTTCTGATTTATTAATATCTCATCATGAAACTGCAGAATGGATAAATCAAAATCCTACTGAGGCAAGAATTATTTTTAATAATTTTCTAAATTCTTATTTGGGCCAATCTTTGTCTGATGAGATTGTAGATACTGCATTATCTAATATTGTAATTACTGCAGATCCCCTTCTTTATTCTGTTTACTCTTTTGCTGAAAAAGCAGATGCATTAGGATATTTGGGAAGAAATGGATACAACTTGGATGGGATTTTTTACCACCTTGATTCAAATTCTGTCTTGGAGCAAAGTACGTAATGACTAAACTTGAGGCAAAAAATATTGTAAAATATTTTACTCATGATTCTCACAAACTAAAGGCCCTTGGCGGAGTTAACCTCAAAGTTGAGGCAGGTGACTTTGTATGTTTGGTGGGGCCTTCTGGATGTGGAAAATCGACATTTTTACGCATAGTTGCGGGCTTGGAAACTCCAGATGATGGTCAAATATTA
The DNA here is from genome assembly GCA_964490195.1 of uncultured Nitrosopumilaceae archaeon. GTDB lineage: Archaea > Thermoproteota > Nitrososphaeria > Nitrososphaerales > Nitrosopumilaceae > Nitrosopumilus. The sequence continues at coordinate 1,381 of CAZBBN010000006.1, read as the reverse complement.
TTTGATGGACATCCTGTTGAAGAAACTGGGCCTGAGAGAATAATGGTCTTTCAAGAGGGTGCATTATTCCCATGGCTTAAGGTTCAAGATAATGTGGAATTTGGATTAAAGATGGCAGGCATTCCAAAAGATGAAAGGGCAAAGATATCTAATAGATATCTTGACATGATGCAGCTTACCAAATTTACAGATTCTTACACTTACCAACTTTCAACTGGAATGAAACAGCGAGTAGCTATAGCTCGAGCACTTGTAATGGATCCTGACGTATTACTGATGGATGAACCATTTGCCGCACTTGATGCACAAACTCGTGACTTGTTATTAGTTGAGATGCAGCTAATTTGGGAAAAGACAAAGAAGACAATTTTGTTTGTTACTCACAATGTTGCAGAAGCTGCAGTTCTGGGAACCAAAGTCGCAATTTTCAGCAATCGCCCATCAATTATTAAAAAAGAAGTCGATAATAATTTTCCACGACCTAGAGTTACTGAGGATGATTCATTACTTAAATTTCAACAAGATATTTTGGCAGAATTAAGACCTGAGGTAAAGAAGAGTAAAGAGTGATTGTAATGGCAAAAAATTTCACCCCCTATAGAATTGCATTCTATATTGGAATAGTTGCTGTTTGGCAAATTATTGCAATGACTGGAGTTTGGCCTGACAATATTTTTCCATCCCCCTATGAAGTGGCAGAAGACTTGGCGTATGGTGCAGCAGATGGTAGTCTGTTTTATGGAATTGCAACAAGTATGTGGAGATTGTCTGTTGGATTGGCAATTGCCATTGCCGGTGGTGTTGTATTGGGAATTTTTATGGCAAGAGTTGAAGTAATCAATCAAACTGTAGGTTCACTAGTCTTGGGATTACAATCAATTCCATCGATTGCTTGGGTTCCTCTAGCAATTCTTTGGTTTGGATTAACAGATGGTGGAATAATTTTTGTCACAGCAATTGGTGCAATCTTTGCAGTTACTATAAACACCTACACTGGAGTCAAAAATATAGATCCTCACTTTATCGAGGCCGCTCGAAATATGGGGGCAAAGGGAAGTCAACTAGTCACTGCAGTATTGATTCCTGCAGCATTTCCATACATGATTTCAGGGTTCAAACAAGGCTGGGCATTTGCATGGAGAGGGGTAATTGGTGCTGAGATCCTCTTTTCATTTCTAGGACTGGGATTTTTACTAAATGCTGGACGTTCTCTAAATGATGTCTCAGAAGTTATTGCAATAATGATTGTAATAATGGGAATTGGGTTGGCAATTGATGGTATTGTATTTACCAGACTAGAAAACAAAGTAATGTCTCGTTGGGGATTAAGATGACCTCTATTTTATTATTTTTTAATCTTTAGTGATACTACAAATGCACA
>CAZBBN010000005.1:0-20663 GCA_964490195.1 uncultured Nitrosopumilaceae archaeon | reverse complement strand
TCCTCTTCTGAGAAAATTGGAACCTCCAGTTCTCTTTCTTCGTAGCTGTCTGCAGTCACTGTAAAGATAGAGTTATCTTTTGCTTTCATTTCAGTGACAGATGGTTTTGCGATAATGATCTCTTTTTTATCAGTCTTAATAATTACCTCTTGAACATTTGATAGTTCATTCATATCTAGACCCATCTTATCCATCATTCTTCGCATTTCACGATTTCCTCCACGCATCATGAGTCTATTTTCTCCTTAGGACTTTTTAAACTATCTCTGACCTTTATTGCTACACCTCGATTAAAATCAGAAATCATCTCATGTGATAAAACAGCCTTACCAACTGCAATTACTTTATCTTTGAATAGTACTGGAGTATCAGCAGAAATTCGTACTTTATTTCCACACCACAAGACATGTTTACAAAATACCGATTTACCTTCCATTACAAAAGGTGCAGCGTCTTGGTTTATTTTAACACAATTTTCTTTGAATGTTTTATTTTTTAGTAAAATCTGAGCAAAATAAGGACTAATTGCTAAACCACCATCAATTCTCAAAGTGCACAATAGTTTTCCTTCATGTAAAACAGTTCGTATTCTTCCAGTCTTACGGGAAAATGTCATTTCAATATTTTTTGGAAGGTATTTTGATACACCATTTCCAAATAATGCGTCAAGTGAATATCGGAGTTTGAGAATTTGATCCATGCACACATAGTATGATCTTTTCTAAATATTAGTTCAATGCAAGACCATATTACAACTATTAATCTATATAGACAGATTTAATCTCTTTAGATTATGGAAGAAAGGGAAGAAACCAGAAAAATCCAATTTACAGGAAAATCATCTTACATAGTTTCACTTCCAAAACAATGGATCATGGAATTGGGTCTAAAACAAGGAGATCAAATCAGGATGGTTAGAAAAGGTTCATCAACATTAGAACTCTATCCACCGAAATTTGAATCACATATACAAAAAAAGGAAGATGCAGTAATAGAAATCAATGATGAAGAAAAAGCATCATCCATTATTAGAAAATTAATTTCATTGTATTTTCTGGGATTTAAGACAATTAACATTAAACCAAAAAATGGTAGGTTAAGCCCAAATCAAAGGAACACAGTAAAAGAAGCTGTAAAACGAATGTTAATGGGTTCTGAAATTATTTCTGACTCTATTGGAGGAATAACAGTTCAGGTTCTTGTAAATTTGTTGGAATTATCAGTTGATGGTGCATTTAAGCGAATGATCCACTTGGCAAAATCGATGTCTAGTGATGCGATTTTAGCAGTAAAAGAAAACAATCTGGAATTAGCACAAGAAGTAATCAACACAGATGATGAGGTAGATAGATTTGGATTTTATATAATTCGACAATTAAAGATAGCAATACAAAATGAACATATGTTAAAAGAGATGGGTTTTAGAAATGCTAGAAATTGTCTTGGATATAGACTGGTAGTAAAAAACATAGAGAGAGCAGGAGATCATGCATCATTTATTGCAAAAGATCTTTTAGAATTTAAAAAACCAGTCAAAAAAGAGATTTTAGAGAAACTTCAAGATATGAATGAATTTTGTTTATCAGTATTAGATGATTCATGTTTAGCTTTATTTAAAGAAGATTATGTACAAGCAGAAAGAACCATTGAAAAAACAACTGAAATTGTCAAATATGAGAAAAAAGTAAGAGATGCCTCAAAATCATTAAAAGATGATGAGGAAATTTATAGAATTAGAAGAATGTCTGAGAATATCAGAAGAGTTTCTGAATATGCTAGTGATATAGCAGAAATTGTATTGAATATGAATATTGAAAAAATACTGAAAAAAACGGAATGATTATCAAAAATGGGTTTAGATTGAATAAAAATGAAATCAGCAATTTTAATCACATATGATCAGGAAGATTCGATCAATGAGGCTAAAGGGCTATGTGATGCTGCAGGATATGAGATTGTTCACATTATTCAGCAGGAATATCTAAAAAAACCCAAGTATGGAATTAGTGGAGGAGTTTTAGAAATCCTAGAGGAGTTAGCAGAGAAACTTAGGCCAGATATAATCATATTTGATGAGATTTTAAAACCTAGTCAAAATTATAATCTGGCTTCGATCTTACATCGTGAGATTTTAGATAGAGAAGGGTTAATTCTTGAGATTTTTGAAAGTAGAGCATCAAGTGCAGAATCAAAGTTGCAAGTCAAATTAGCTCAATTACGATATGAGATGGCCAGAGCAAAAGAAAAAGTTCGTCTTGCAAACATGGGAGAGCAACCAGGATTTATGGGGATTGGAAAATTTGAGGTAGATGTCTATTATAACGATATTAAACACAGAATGCAAACATTAAGATCTAAACTTGAAAAAGCAGGAAAACAAAGAGAGCTTCACAGACAAGGACGAAAGAGATTGGGATTCAAAACGATTTCTCTAGCAGGATATACATCTGCAGGAAAAACTACATTGTTTAACAAAACAACAGGTGAATCAAGAGCTCAAAGTAAAGAACTGTTTACAACACTCACTACAACTACACGAAGATTAACAATTAATCAAGAGCCATTCTTAATTGCAGATACAGTTGGATTTATCAGTAAATTGCCTGCATACATGATAGATGCATTCAAATCAACTTTAGAAGAACTCACATACACAGACATCATTCTTCTAGTAATTGACATTAGTGATTCGATATTTGAATTAAAAAAGAAATTTTCTAGTTGCATGAGAACTTTGAGCGAATTAGGTGTTGAAAAAGATAAGATAGTTTATGTATTAAACAAAGATGATTTATTAAAACAAGATGAGATTAATCGAAAAATTGACATTCTTAATTTATCTGAAAATAAAAAAGTGATTTCAGTTTCTGCAAAAACAGGTAAAAATGTTAAGGAGTTAAAAGAATTAATTAAAAATATTTCAGAAAGTCATATTTCATACAATTTCAATAAAAGTTTCCATGAAGGAGTTAAAGAGACATTTGGTAATTGAAGTAGTAAGGATTGGGCAACGTCTAGTAAGGGATGATAGAGTTACGACACATGTAGCACTTGTTTCAAGAGCATTTGGTGCAGAAAGAATTTTCATGAGTGAAATCAATCCAGAAATCAAAGATACAGTAGAAAAAATCAATAAAACTTGGGGAGGGGAATTTAAAGTAGAATTTATAGATAAATGGAAACCTGTTGTAAAAAAGAAAAAGGAGGAAAACTTCAAAATAGTTCATCTGTCAATGTATGGTGAAAACATAAACAATATTCAAGAGGAACTTCGAAAAGAAGAAAATTTGTTAATTGTTGTAGGAGCTGAAAAAGTACCTAGAGATATCTATGAGTTAGCAGACTATAATGTAGGGGTTGGTAGTCAACCTCATTCAGAAATTAGTGCCTTGGCAATTCTTTTAGATCGTATTCAAAAAGGTAAACAATTTGAGAAAGATTTTCCAGATGCAAAAAGAAAGATTATACCCACTAAAAAGGGCAAAAACGTACAAGTAAAAGAAACAAGGGATTAATAGTAGAAAATCAGGACTCATTAGAGTTGGTAGACAAATACGAGGATCCATTCGTTAGAATCGCCTCTATGATTGGAGGAGACGAATATCTCAAAGTGGCAAGATCATTACTTAAAGCCGAAGATGCAACTGATGAAGAAATTGCAAGCTCTACAGGTCTGAGAATTAACATGGTAAGAAAAGTATTGTATGATTTGTTTGGAAAATCTCTAATCACTGGAATTAGAGTAAAAGATGAGAGAAAAGGGTGGTTTGTCTATAGATGGAGAACTAGAAGAGAAGAAGTCGAACATTTTATTGAAAATCAAAAAAAGAAAATTGAGGAAAGATTGCAGCAAAGATTAGATTATGAAAATGCTTCTGATTTTTATCATTGTGGCAATGAAGACTGTCCTAGAGTAACATTTGAGAGTGCACTTGATGGTATGTTTAAATGCCCATCATGTGGAAGTGTTCTAAATTTAAAGAAAAATGACAAATCTAAAAAAGCATATTCAAAGAAAATTGATGAAATAAAAAAAGATATGCAGCAAACATTCTAAGTTCTGAAAATAAGGATAAATAGAAAATCAAAATATCTTAGTAAAATTTTGATTAATTAAATGAGGCCTGGGCATAAACATTTCCAAAAAAATATTCTAGATTCCTAGCATGCACTTTACATGTCTTGGGTTTTGCACACCCACAACACAATTCCGGTACACTGCTACCCCTGGTCTTTGAGAATCCCCATCTTGCATCAGTATCAATTCCAGGGATTGGAATTCTGTTGTTTTTCATGTCTGATTTGTGTCATACTGGGCTCTTTGCTTTTAGCAGCGAACTGTCAAGTGATGCAGTTGTGTCATCAACTAATTTCTCTAACAAAAATACATTTCCCATGTTTGCAATCATTTCTTTGAGTGGCAGTACTTGGAATCGCATGTCAAATGTTCTCCCGTCAGGTAGTTGGTGCAGTCTGCATGCCTTCATTATCTTCTGGTTGCGTTTTGTTTCAAGTGAAAAATAATAGTGCAAGGCGTTGTTGGATGTAATTCTCATCCATATTCTCACTACAAAACAACACAGGATTACCGTAGTTGGGTACACGTATGGTCTTCCCTGTCTTGAGACATCACGGTACAGTAACAGTGATCCGACCAGTACAAAACACCAATGAATCATGACTCGCATCCTAACTTGCTGAGAATTACCTTCTTTGTTTTCATGTGAACAGTGAATCTAGAGAAGAGGGGATCCTTAGCTTTTTTCATTAAATTATTTTCAGGAACTGATCAAAATTAGAAATAATTATGCCCAACCCTCAATTAAATAGAAAATTATAATAATTATCTAAAATGGTATTCCCAAATGAGAGTTTCAAGTATAAAGTCATACGAGCAATTCATGCATATGATGACGGATTCATATTCAGATACACTTTCTAATTCATCAAAAAATATTGAAAAATAGTTAGAGATTAAATAGGAGGAATTCTTGGAAAAATCCTTGAGTCAAATAACTACGACAAATCCAGCAACAGGTGAAGAAATTAGGACATTTACTGCAATGGATAAAAATCAGGTATTTGATCTAGTTGGAAAAGCAAAAAGAGTATTTCCAGAATGGAAAAAAGATTATGAAAGACGTAGAAGTTATGTTTATAATTTAGTAGAATATCTTAAGAAACACAAAACAGAACTGGCAAAAGTTGCAACAACTGAAATGGGTAAAGCACTCAAAGAATCAGTTGGTGAAGTTGAAAAATGTGCTTGGGCATTAGAATTTTATGCAGATAATGGAGATAGTTTTCTTTCTGATGAGGTATTAAACACAGATGCAAGGAAGAGTTTTCTAACTTTTGAACCATTAGGAGTTATTGGTTCTATCATGCCTTGGAATTTTCCTTATTGGCAAGCATTGCGATTTGCTGCTCCATGTTTAATGGCAGGAAATGTAATTGCAATGAAACCATCCAGTGTAACAATGCAATCAGGAATTGAAATTGAAAAAGCATTTACTGAATCAGGAATGCCAGATGGAGTCTTTCAAACAGTAGTAGGAAGCGTAGATTCTGCAAATCATTTAATTGACTCAGATGTTAATGCAGTGACTTTTACTGGAAGTACAAATGCAGGTGCAAAAGTTGGTGAAAGAGCTGCAAAAAATTTGAAAAAATGTGTGTTAGAATTAGGAGGAAGTGATCCATTCATAGTATTAGATGATGCAATTATTGAAAAAGCAGCTGAAGGTGCAGTTAAAGGCAGATTCATCAATTGTGGTCAAAGTTGCGTAGCATCAAAAAGATTTTTCGTTGGGAAAAATGTAGCAGAAGAATTTACTGAATTATTTATTAAAAAAGCATCACAACTCAAAGTAGGAGATCCTATGTCTATTGAGACAGATATTGGGCCAATTTCAAATAAAGAAGGTTTAGAGACAATTTCTGGAATTGTGGAGGATGCAAAACAAAAAGGTGCCGAAATTCTTTTAGGAGGATCAGTGATGGACGGAAAAGGATTCTTCTATAAACCAACAATTCTTAAAAATATTAAATCAGATATGAGAATTGCAAATGAAGAAACATTTGGACCAGTAGCACCAATTACAATAGTTGAAAATGAAAGTGAAGCAATCAAGTTAGCAAATGAGAGTGAATTTGGTTTAGGTGCGAGTATCTGGACAAAAGATCTTGGAAAAGCAGATAAAATGTCAAGAAGAATAGATTCAGGAATTGTAAGTGTAAATAATGTAGTAATTTCAGATCCTAGAATTCCATTTGGAGGAATAAAACATAGTGGATTTGGAAGAGAATTATCAAGATATGGAATGCTTGAATTTGTTAATTTAAAATCAGTTAGATTTTATGATAATCTGACACACCATCATTACGTAGAGTAGATTATTCATTAATGCTGTTTAAGATTCAGGAGATTCTTCTAAATCTTCGTCATCACACTCTTCTAGCTCAATATAAGTAGGATTGCCATCTTCGCCAAAGTAAATTTCAACACAAATATCTAAAGCCAACGTATTGGCCAAAGTTTCAGCTAATTCCTTTGGGAAATTTCTCAATATACTAGGATTTGAGGAATGCCGATATTCTGTAATTTCATCTTCATGGTAGAAATCTAATTCAATGTCTCCATTGGCAAATTTTCTAACTCCCATTACTTGACCAAATATACTATAAGACAAATCTAACTACCTTTTTCAGATACATCTTTTGAAAGATTTTCAGCCAATTTTTTATAATGTTCTCTAGATTTTCCTAAATCATTTAGTTGAGTTTTCTCAATTTCATTAAGCTCTTCATCTACTTTTTTTGAAACATATTGTAATCGAGCTTCTGCCATCATGAATAATCTATTATTTTCTTTCCAAAGATGTTCTGTCACATGTTCCACATATTGTTGCATATCACTAATCAATTTTTGAGAATTTCCTGATGAAAGATATTCTTTGGCAGAGTCTTCCATTTGAGTTCCGATTTCTCGTGTTCGTTGGTGATCAATTAACATCATTGCAATAGGACCCATATTGCTAGGCATTCCAGCTTGTTCTAATGCAGGGAACAGAGATTTTTCTTCTTTAGTATGATGACAAACATCAGTAAAATTTTTTGAAAAATCAATTACAGGAAATAAAATTGATTCAGGAATTTGTTTACCGTCACTTAGTAATTGAATTGTAGACTCCATTGCTTTGATAACTTTTTCTATCAAGTCATGATCGCGTCTTAATGATGCTGTAGACATAATAATTTTTAATAAAAGCCAATATCTATATCTTATTTATTTTAGAAAAAATAATTAAAAGATAGAAATTAGTTAACGATAAATCGTTAACAAGTGGGTTTAACGATTAGAGAGGCTTTTTGATTTTACAAATGCCCAAATCTTTTTGGTCATTTCACTTGGAGCAATTGGCTTATTGCCAAATACGTGTTCTACAGTTTCTTTACGACCTGCAAAATTGATTGCATATCCTCCAAATGCTGGTTTTTTTGTTTTTGATTTAGTAGCCTTCTTTTTTGGCGCAACCTTCTTTTTTGGCGCAACCTTCTTTTTTATTGTAGTTTTTCTTTTTGTTGTAGCTTTCTTTTTTACTGCCAATTTCTTGTAATTTTATTTCAAAGAAAGTATAATAACTTACACTTTTACATAATTCAAAACTAGGTGATTTTTGAGCCTCTTGATGGATTTGAGTCGCAGATTAGGTGAATTTGAGATTTTTCCAAATCCATTTCCCTCAACTAACGATACAGCACCTTTTCCGCCAATTAGAAATGGTGATATAGTAATAATCAATTCATCAAAAAGATCTTTTTTTATAAATTCCCAATTAATAGTTCCTCCTCCTTCTACTAGAACTGATTTGATTTTTTTCTCTGAGAGTTTTTTTAATAATAACTGGATATTGATGGAATTGTTCCCCGCGACAATTATTTCTATTGGGAATTTATCGAGTTTCTCAAGATTTGATTTACTAATTTTATTTGATACAGCTATTATTGTTGGTACTTTGCTGCTTGTTTGAATTATTTTTGAATTTTTAGATATGGTACCTTTAGAATCTAAAACTATTCTGATTGGATTTTTACCTCTAGTATGACGTACAGTTAACATAGGATCATCAAGTAAAACAGTATTTTTACCTACAAGTATTGCATCTACTATAGATCTTAGTTTGTGTAGTCTAATACTATCATGTTTTGATGATAGTTTTGAATCACCTGTAACAGTAGCAATCTTTCCATCAATAGATGTTGCAGCACTTAGAATTACATATGGCTTAGATTTTACCATGTACTATTTTTCCTCCAATCATTACTGCTTTAATTGCTGATTCTGATGCTCGATGAACAACTGACGCATGTGGATTGTGCATTGGTTCTAAATCTAAAGCATGCTTGTCAAGAAAAGTACAATCTGCAATTTTCCCTTTTTCAATTATTCCAATATTTTTTTTCAAAACTTTTCCACCATTTACTGTAGCCATTTTAAGAATTTCTTTAGGATCAATTCTTTTTTTGTGAATTCCCATAGTTGCTTTCCAAAGAAAATCCATTTCTCTAAACATATCAGGTGAATTGATCATCACGTTATCTGTGCCTAATGCCAGAGTACATCCTGCTTTTTGCATCAATTCTATGTCTGGAATACCCTCAGCAAGGGAAGAATTAGCTCTGGGACAAATTACAATTCCCCTAGTTTTTTTGGCTGTAGTAATAAGATCACTTTTTGAAGCAAAGGTCATGTGAACCAAAAAATGAGGTTTCAGAGATAATGCCCTAATTGTTTCAGATTTTCCAGTGACTTTTTTTGATGTAGAAATGCTTTGTTTAGTTTCAGAAGAATGAATGACTCTAAGTTTTGTAGTTTTTGAGTAGTAATTCAAGACAGAAGTACTATTCTCATTTGCACCACTAATACCAATTCCATCACATTTTTTGAGAAGTGTATTAAGAACCACAATTTTGTCTTTAGGTAAAGGCTGGTTTTTTCGAATTTCTGTGGAATTTTGATAAAATTCCACTCTTCCTAAAATTATTGAACGAATGGGAATGTCAGATACTATTTTTTTGAGTAAAATTACTCCATCTAATCCACCTTCTCTAAAATCAACAAATGTAGTAATTCCTTTTTGAAGCATTGAATGGCAGGTATTTTTCATAAAATTTGATAGATTTTCTTGTGATGTATTTTTTAGAATTTTTGATTTAGCTCCAAATACTGGGTGTATTTTTTTATCTACAGTGTTATTTAGTGTAACATCTTTTCCAATCGAATCTCCAATGTGTGTATGTGCATTAATAAAACCAGGGATTAATAGAAGACCTTCACAATCTATAGATTCTTCATTTACACTTGGTTGAATTTTTGATTGAATTTTTTGGAATGTGTTATCTTGAATTTTTACATTTGTTCTTAAAACAAAATCTAATTCTGAACCTTGTAATATGCTAATATTTTTAATTAACATGATAATTCATAAACTTCAGGTTTTTCTTTTCCTGAATCTCGAATTTTTCGTATAGTATCAAGAGATTTTGTGGCCAATTTTACAGCTTCTCTGCTATTCTGTGCATTTCCTATTCCACAATTCAAAGAAATTTCATCGTCATTTTTTATCATATTAATGAAATTCTGTACAGAGTTTTTGCCATCCTCACTTGCAACTACCATGAAATTATCACCACCCATAAAAAATGTAAGAGATTTTTTTTCAAGAAAATATTTTGACATTTTTGAATATAATCCAAAAATTATAGATGTAATTTCATATGGTGAATTGTTTTTTCTTCGTGAAGTAAGATCATCTACATCCAAATGCATTATTGAAATTTTTGAATCAGATACATTATTAACAAATCCAAAAATGTTATGTTCTTTATTTAAAATGATTTTATTTTTCTTTCCATCATATGCCTTCAAATTTGCATCAAAAGGAGATTCTCCATAACCAATTGAAATAGCTAAACTAATATCAAATAATTTTTCAAGTATTTTTTGGATTTCAATATGATCTTCCAATCCAAGTCCATTAGAAATTATAAAAAATTCATCTGCTCTATTAAGAAAAACTAGACAATTTTTTTCAGAAAATAGTTTTTGTACTTCTTTGTATAGTGATGCCTGAAGCATTTGTAGTTCATGTTCTCTATCACTTCCTAATGTCAATGTCCAAGGACCATATCCGGTAATCTTCAGTATACTAAGTTGAATCATTTTTGAATTCTCTTCAGTTCATTAGAAATTTTTACAACAGCTTCTACTGCACGTTCTGCAACAGGTCTTATTCTAGCATAGGCATGCCTTTCTTGCATTCCAGGACCAGATATGCCTAAAGAAACTGGTTTTCGATATTTTATTGATAATGCAGTTAATGCTTGAGCAGCAGAATGGGAAATTACTTCATCATGTTTTGTTTGTCCTTTTATTATAGCACCCAAAGTAACTACTGCATCAACATCATTTTTTTGCAATAAGGAATCTACAATTATTGGCATATCATAAGCGCCAGGAATTGTACATGTATGCAATATTTTCAATTTCAAAGTATTTGCTTTTTCTTGAGCTACTGCAAGCATCCTAGATGTCACTTCCTCATTGAATTCTGAAACTACTATTGCAATATTCAAGACTAATGCACCTTGGCGTATTCTAAAAGTTCTTTTCCATCAATTAATGGAATTCCATTTTGTTTGGCAAATTTCTCTGCTTTATCTACAGACAATGCAGAATATGTTTCAGCATCCATCATTTCACAAATTGCTGTAACAGGTGTCAAACCTGCAACTTGAGCTAGATAAACGGACATTTCAGTATGTCCTTGTCGTGCAGCTAACAACCCTTTAGATGCAATCAACAGAGGAACATGTCCTGGAGTTTTAAATAATGATGCAAATTTTTTCTGTTTATTTTCAACATTAAAGATATTTGCCATTTCTCTAATTGTTAAGGACCTGTCTTTATCAGTAATTCCAGTATAAGTTTGATAGTGATTAATAGACAAAGAAAAAGTTGGATAATCCCCATATGGTGCTAAACCCATAATCATTTCTTTATTTGAAATTGAAGAATCAGCAAGAATTTCATGCATGTATTTTAGTTCAAGAGATTTTGCAAAATTATTATCAATTGCAATACACAGTAACCCACCAGCATGTTGACGCATTCTTGCTACGTGCTCAGGAGTAACAAATTCAGCAGCTACTACCATATCAATCTCATTTTCTCTTCCAGCCGAATCAAATAACAGCACAAATTCTCCACGTTTTAGAGACTGTAATGATGATTCAAGATACATGACAAAAATTGTTTTGATCTAATTATAAAGTTTACTAAAAAATTGGTAATTACTACTAAATTTGTAGATGATTGACTTTATTTTAGAATGTATTTTCCAAGAATGTCAGTTTCAATATTAACTTTATCGCCAATTTTTTTTGTATGAAAATTTGTAACCTCAATTGTATGAGGAATTAATGAAACTGATGCAAGAGTATTTTTAATATCAACAACTGTTAAACTAATTCCATCCACTGCAATAGAGCCTTTTTTCACAACATATTTTGATAATTTCTTAGGAACTTCAAACCAAACTTGGACTTCTTTTGGTTTTTTTAGAATTTTTTTAATAATTCCAACACCATCTACATGACCTAAAACAAAATGTCCTTCAAGCCTGTCACCAGATTTTAAACTTCGTTCGATATTTACAATTCCACCCACTTTTAGATTACCAAGATCAGTTTTTTTGGTAGTTTCTTCAATCATTTCAAAAATGCAACTAGATTTTGATAGCTTAGTTGCAGTAAGACAGACGCCGTTAAGAGCAACGCTTTGGCCAATTTTTAATCCTTTGGAATGCTTTCCTAGATTCACAGTCATTTCAATGGCACTTCGATTTTTGGTATTTTTTGAAATCTTTTCGACTTTACCAACACCTTCAACAATTCCAGTAAACATGAATATTAGATGAAATAATGAATATAAAATTCTTCATCTGGTACAAATTAGCTAAACTCAAGATCCAATCCCAATTAGTAACCAAATTCATAATTAATTAATTTTAAAATAAAATCATTCTACAGTTATGTTTTAGAATTAGATTGTTCAAATTCATCTTCACAGAATTGATGAAATACGGTAGATCTATTTTCTTTAGCATCATTTTTGATTTTTTCCATATCTTTGTTTAAAACTCCTTGCGCAGCTAAAAATGCTTCATCATCCATACCTAATTTTTCAAATAATCTAGATTTGGCACGAGGTATTTCTTTTAGGCTTGAATCAATTGTTTGAGCTTTATCATAGAATTCAATTGCATATTGGTAGTTACCAAGATGACTAAGAGAAATAGCTTTATTCATCAAGGCTGTTACATCATTTGGATCTATCAAAAGTGAAGCCTCATAACATTCAAGAGCATTTTGATGACGATTTAATTCATTTAGAGATAATCCCATACTGTTAAGAGCCCAAATATCTTTTGAATTTGTAGAAAGAATTTGTTTGCACAATTCTAAAACTTGTTCATATTGTTTTAAATTTTCAAGAGCATAGATCTTATTTTTTAATGCATAAGTGTCTGAGTTTTTTATTTGTAGAACTTTATCACAATACTTTATTGCTTCCTCATATTTTTTTAGATAAATCAAGGATAATGAAATATTCTGTAGTGCTACCATATCATTAGGAATTTTTTCTAATAGATTTTTACAATAATTGTACATTTCCTCATATTTTCCAGAATTAAACATCCGAGTAATCACATTTGTAGGATCTAGAAGATCAATCATTTTATTATAATATAATGAAAATTCATTACCTTTAACCTATTCTAATAATTAAAATAAAATCTTGTAAACTTGTGTAGTTATTTTAGAACTTTACGTAGTGTTTCGTTTAATACTTTGGAATAACTATATGATGATTGTTCCTGTTGAATCAATTTTGCTTGACGAAGTCGTAATTTCTTATCAAGATCTTCATCAATCATGATTGTAACACGTTTACTCATATCAATTATTTTTATGAATATTACAATATAACACTATATGAAATGTTCCAAAAGTGGGATCAGTCTTGAATTATAGAAATTACTTTATCCATTTTGAATGGTTTCTGAATCAGAGGAATATTTAGCTTTTCTAATTTTTCTTCAGTAGAATAATCACTATCTGCAGAGACTGCAATAATTCGTGCATGCGGATCAATATCTTGAATTTTTTTTATTGCATAATAACCACTTCCGTTTGGCATGTTAAGATCTATTAGAACAACATCTGGTTTTGTTTCTTTGAATATTTTGACGGCTGTGATTCCATTAAATCCGTTTCCAACAACATCAATACCATTTTCTTCAAGAAATTCAGTGAATAGTCTAACGGTATCTTCATCATCATCAATTACAATTACTGATTTTGACATCCCTGATAGTAAAAAAAGGAGTTCTTTAATATTTTCTATAATTTAGAGTTGATATATGGGTGGAATTGACAGATTAATTTCCAATGCATTATCAAATGAAATTAAAAAAGAGATTGACATGGAATTGCTAAATAAAGTAGAACGTGAATTATTTTTAGAACATGGAATGTCAATAAAACTTTCAATTGAACATTTTCAAAAACTTACAAGTATTCTCAAGAAAAATTCCAATCTTGATGTTTGTAAATTTGAAAGGGATTGCATTAACAAAATTCTCAGAATAAAAAAATTAGATGGGAAATATTTTATAACCATAATTGATTCAAATTTATCAGATTTAATCTTAGGATTTTTTGGAGAGGATGATTCAAGATGCATTATTACAACTCTTTTAGACAAAGAATTTACAATTCCACAAATCCTCAAAGAATCTAAAGCACCTAAAACTTCAGGGTATAGAAAGATTGAAAATATGATAATTAATGGGCTAATTATTGAAACTGGAAAAATACTCAGTGAAAGTAAAAAAATATCCAAACTTCAATGTGTTTTTCAAGAAATCAATCTAGAGATTAAAAAAGGAAAAACTACCTTTAATGGAATTGTATCCCAGAAAATTATGGAAAAAAGTACCAGTATGAAGTCAATTCTTGAAACATTAGAATAACCTTAAAGTAATTACCTTACTAATTCAAGAAGAGATTTTGCTTGTTTGAAATGTACTTCATCTATCATTTTTCCATCTACAGTGGTAGCTCCCTTACCTTTCTTTGTTGATTCAAGATAGACTTTACAGACTTTTTCAGCCCATAAAATTTCAGTTTTATTTGGATGAAATAATTTGTGTACCACAGAAATTTGATCTGGATGTATGATACTTTTTCCTGAATAGCCAAGACTTTTGCCAAGTTTGCAATCTTTTTCAAATCCTTTAGAATCTTTTAGGTCTTGCCAAATAGCATCTATGGCTACAACTTCTGATGCATGTGCATCTACTGGAATTTTTGCTCTAGAATATGTAGCCCCTTCTGATTTTTTTGTATATTCAACTCCTAGATCATTTAGAAGATCAAAAACTCCAAAGACTATAGCAGAAACTCTTTTTCCATAAGATGCAATATTATACGTGTTAACTACACCTTCTGCAGATTCAATAGAAGGGATTATTTGGATTGGTTTTAGTTTTCGCTTTTTTTCTAATTCGGAAAGAATTTTTTCAATTTTTTGCATCTCTTTTACATTGTTTACCTTGGGAATTACAATACCATCAATTCCTTTTTGAACCACTTCTTTGAGGTCAGAAGGAATTTTTCTTGAAGTAGGAGAATTTGTACGTACAAAAATTGAAGATTCATATGATTTTCTAGATTTTAATGCAGATTTGATAAGATTTCTTGCATTGGCTTTTTCATTGTCTGGAACCGAATCTTCAAGATCAAAGCAGACAATATCAGCTTGTAGTTTTTTTGCTTTTTCAAGAAATCTAGGATTATTCCCAGGAACAAAAATGAGGCTTCTGAAAAGCTGTGTCATTAAATGATTAAGCGCCCTCTGGCTTCATTAAGATTTTGCCAAAGAGACCTTTTCCAGTCAACATCTTTGTGTGAGCCTCTGCTGCTTGCTCAAAGGTATATGTTGAATCAATTGTTGCTTTAATTTTACCTTGACCCATCCAGTAAAGACCTTGATCCAATTCGGCTTTGGTTCCTTGTGTTGAACCTAAGATGTTAGTTCCTTTAAAGAAAACATGTCTTAGATCAGTTTTTGCATCATATCCTGTTGTTGCACCACATGAAACTAGAGTTGCACCGTATTTTAGTAAAGTTAGTTGCTTGTTCCAGTGTGTTTCACCAATATGATCAAAGGAAACATCAATTCCTGGTGCTTCACCTTTTTTCTTTGCTAGTTCTTTTGAAATTGCTCTAACTTCTTTGTGCCAGTCTTCTTTTCTATGATCAACTGCAAAGTCTGCTCCTAATTCTAGACATTTGTCAAGTTTATCAGGACTTGCTGTTGCTATTACATCACAATTGTATAATTTTGCAATCTGAATTCCAAAGCTTCCTACTCCAGAACCACCACCCATAATTAAGACAGTTTGTCCTGGAACAATTTTGGCTCTACCAACTAGCATATGCCATGATGTTAGTAATGTCATTGATGCAGCTGCTGCTTCATCATATGATACACCTTCTGGAATAACTGAAACATTAACTTCTGGAAGATGTGTTACTTCAGAAAATGCTCCCCATGTTGGACCAGTTTGGAATCCCCAAATGACTCTTTGTAAACAATCAAATTCTCGTCCAGAAGTACATGCTTTACAAACTCTGCAAGACATGTTTGAATGAGAAACTACTCTGTCTCCAACTTTGATATTTTTAACATCTTCACCTACTGCTATTACATCTCCAGCTGCATCTGAACCGGATACATGTGGTAATTGAACAGGAATTGGTTGTCCACGCATTCCCCAAATATCATTATAATTTAGGGCTGTAGATTTGACTTTAAAGACTACTTCATCTGCTTTTGGTTTTGGATCATCTATATCCTGGACTTTGAGGATTTTAGCAAAATTATCATCTGGTGCATATTCATTGTATACGACTGCTTTCATGAATTAATCGACTCGCTACCCATAATTATATTTTTTCTGGATTAAACTCGATTTATCTTAAAATCACGTTTTGGTTGCTGAATAGAGAGTAATATTTGCTTGAGTTGTTCATCAGTTATCTGACCAGAGAGCTTTCCTTGTGTTGCCATTCCGATCAAATATTGTTCTACAAGATCAGACAGTTCTGATTTTACCATTTTGATATTGTTTAGTCTCAATCTAGCTTCAGGTGAAAGAATTTGTTTTAGAATCTGTTCTTTTTGTGTTGATAATTCACTGTTAGTATTATCGTGAGGAGGTTCATTGGATTCTGGAAAACTCATTTTGAATCTATGTGTAAACTTTCAATAGAGGATTTTCAACAATTAGTTCTTTAAGAATTTCAGTAGCCAATCTATCTAGTTTTTGCATTCCATGTTTGGAAATGATTCTTCCTTTCTTCTCAACTTTTTCTAGATAACCAAGTTTTTCTAATCCTTGAATAGCATTACGAATTATTGCACCACCAGCATCTTTGTGATGAGCAGCTCCATATCCAGATGGTTTACCACCACCATAATCTTTTCTTAATTCATTAATTCCAATTGGACCATGAAAGTAAATTTTTCTCATAATTGATGCACATCTAGTATACCACCAATCTCGTTCTTGTGGAGGTTTATCAGCATGAGCACCAGTTTTCACAAATGGAATCCAAGAGGGTGCAGGAATATCTTCATTCTTTAAAATATCTGCTAGTTTTTTAATCAACACATCTGCTGGTACATCATACACCTTTGCCATAAAGTAAAAAAATTGATAATCGTCTTATAAATCATTGAGGTATTGTGTTAATTTGTTAAACATAATTCAGCGTAAAAATCTCAGATCGGAATTTTACATGAAACAAAATTTTGTATCAATCTTTTCTATAAAGGGCATATATACCTCCAATTGCATAAGAGACCGCAATAAAAAGGCGTGAAAGTAAAACTGCAATATCTTGGGTTTCTAGAAGAAATGATGAATCAATTTCTAAAGCTGGCAAAATTAAAGCAAGAGATACAACTCCAACTAACAGTTGTTCTTTATTGTTTAACCCACTGAATTTTTTCATAAAAATAAAAGTTGAGATATTTCCTAATCCTATTCCTAAAAGTATTAGATATTGAGATAGTTCTGGAAAAAACGCAATTAATACAAAAGGAAATGCCCAACAAATACCATTCATGGTTTTAATTTGTAGTGGCCATTTTGTACTATGTTTCATTCTTTGACGTATTGATGAGAAAACTAGTTTGAATCGTCTAAATTGCAATCCAAAGATAATACCAGAAATAATTATCCATATTATTACATAATAGTATAAAGGCACATGATTTCGAAATGCTATTTCACTAACTATAGAACCGCTTAAAACCAAAATGGCAATATTTATGAAAAAAATTCCAAAAGCACGTCTAATTTGTAATAATGAGTGCGTCATGATTAAAATTTAATGTATTGACATTTAAATTGAAACAGCCCACTGAAATTATAAGTGAGCAATAAAATTTTTACAATATTATTGATAGTTACTTTGGCATCCATGAGCATTTTTTTTAATTCAACAGCTTTTGCTCATTTTGAACATTTACCACATTATAATGGTGGTGGAGATCAAATAGGAAGATATTATGTAAATCAAGCATTAGAGCCAGATTATGCAAAACCTGGAGAACCTACACACATTGAATTTAGTATACAAGATAACGATGGAAATGATGTACAAAACGTTGAAACTACGGTTGAGATATACAATGGCTTTACTGGTCAAAGAATAGCACTTTTCCCTTGGGAATTTCATCATACTGGAGATTTTGAAGTTCATTATACATTTGAAGAGAGAGGAAATTATCTTGTTGTGATTAGCTTAGCTGATGAAAATTCATCACAGGCACATGTAATTCCACCAAGAAATCTTTTGTCAAGTAGTTTTAATTGTGATTGTGAACGTGTAGTTTTCAACATTGCTATCACACCAAACATCGGAACAATATGGAATGGTCTAATGTTAATTGCAATATTATTACCACTAGGCGTATTTGGTTCAGTTTTATCAATGCATTATTTGAATTTAAAAAAGAAAGCAAAACAGCCTACCAAACCGGAGACAATGAAATACATCATCATGTTTTTAGCAGTAGCTGGTGGAATAATTCATCTAGGGGTTTATGCAGAACACGGGAGTTTAAGGATAGAATATAGTATATTTTTGCTGGCAGCAGCAGCACTTCAGGCGGCTTTTGGCACGTTCTATGTATTAATAACAATATTGCCACCAACTATAATATCTAGGCAATCAGTACTTTCATACTATAACAAAACTGTTTTACTAAATGTGATTGGGTTTATTGGCACTGCTGTTTTGTTAGGATTGTATATTTATGTAGTAATTTTTCCTCCACCATTATCTCCAGATAATAAACCAGAAGAAATTGAATTTGATGGAATATTTGCAAAATCTGTAGAAGTTGCTACAGTAATAGGAATTATTTATCTCATGCTATACGAGAAAAAGAAAAAGAACATGTTACTTGATAGTATTAATGCGTAAATACAAACTATTGAGATATTATTTTACGATAAGTGTGCCCACATAAGTTACAAGAAATTCTGATGGATTTGATAGATGCTCTACCTAGGCGAATTCTAGAATTTATTCCAGGTGCAATAAAGGACTTACATTTTTTGCAAAATACCATCCTAAGATCGTAAGGCATTCTAATTTTGTGTCTAGTACTAATTCTTCTAGCAAGAAAAGCCTGACGCTGAGAAAGTTCTGGATTTGTTTTTGCATTAGTTATTGCATTTTCAATAAGAATTTGCATTCGCTCCATTGCAATTTTTCTTATTGCATATTTCACAATAATTTTTAAAACTACACCTAAAAATTAGTTCTCATTATAATGTAAAAATGCAGTCAGCGGGATTCGAACCCGCGTCACAGGGTTGGAAACCCCGAATACTAACCAGGCTATACTATGACTGCAACAGAATGCAAATTTCAGGTCCTACATAAAAATGGTTTTTTCGCACTCATAGAGCAATCTAGCAATTACAACATGACCTTCAAATGATTCATCACCGATAGAATGCAGATCAGTTATTTTATTTTCAATAAAATCTACAAAATGCCCCTTTTGAAACCCACCAATGATAACACACGTGTTTTCTGAAATTTCTGCTGCAATTTTTTCATATGAACTAGGTTTACCTTTTGTAGAAAATCCAATTACTTTTGATGGATTTATTTCATCAAGTAGTTCTAAAAATGTTTTTTCTTTAATCTCCAGCAATATATCATTATTTGAGATAATTTTTTTTTCTTGGTATAGTTTTTCGATTACTCCCTCAAATCTATGATAAGATTTTGGAATGTGAACATTTTGACCAAAGTAAATTACTTTGTCATCAACTGTATGAACATAAATTTTTATTTTATTTTGGAGGTATAATGGAATTGTAGTAGCTTCAAGTATTGAAAAATGTACTAAATCAGGTCTTCCTCTTTTCATTTCATTTTTAATCCCTTTCATAGCTGCAAAATGCCAAGAATTATCCAGTAATATTTCTGATGGATGTTTTCCGAGTTTTCTTGCATGAGAAATTACTGATGGATGATCTTGTAGTTCAAATGGAACAAGTTCTAATGATGACTCAGATAAAATTAAAGAAACCATTTTAGTTAATCATTTCAATTTGTTTTTTGAATTCATTCCAACCAGATTTTGGAGTACCATCGCTATTGATCAATCCTGCATTGCAAACATACTGGTTTAATCTCTCAATTACATGCTCACTACTTCCAAAACCAGAACCTTCAACAGTTAATGTGTCCTCACCAATTGCTTGTTCTTCAAATACGCATGCTCCTTCAGGTCTATCATATTGCCTATACCAGGTAAAAAATTCTAATTCAGATTCATTTTCAGTATAAAATTCAAAGGCTTTTTCTAAAAAGTCTGTTTGTGCAGAGTCACTTCCTCCAACAAAATCAGAGGTACTCCAGCTAAGTTCAAAAATTCCGACTTTTTTATCTCCTGCTAAATCAAATACTTGCTGTAGATCTTCTTTTGCTTGTTGTGGGGTTTTAATAATATCATTTAGAGTATCAACTGGCGAATATGAAAAAGCAACAAAATCACCAATAGCTAAATCAGTCACAATATATCGTAGATTTTTGTTTATTACTTGGTGTAGTGCAAATGCATTTCCAATCTTTACATCAGGATGTTTTTCTTTGATTTTTTCATAAACACCATTGAAAAGATTCTTGAATACGGGAATATTTTGTTCATTAAATCTAAATTGAGATTCTGTTTCTCCTGAAAGAATTACAGTATCTATAATGTCATATCTTGATAATATTGCATCAAGTACACTAACAATTCTATCTTCTCCAATGGATAATATTGGTGGTTTTCCAATCCAATTCGGGAAAGGTCCAAGTGTTTCACCATTGATAATAGAAAAGTAAAGTGTTACTTTGAGATCATTTTTTTTATTAAAACTCATTAATGCATCGGATTGCTTCCAATTGAATTCTCCACGTACTGGTTCAACTAAATTCCAAAAAAGATAGACATTACT
>CAZBBN010000004.1:0-21767 GCA_964490195.1 uncultured Nitrosopumilaceae archaeon | reverse complement strand
TGATGCTACATTTCAATTTGTTCTTTTTTGAAATCATTTTTGCAAAATTTGCTAAAGTAGTTGGAGTACATTCGTTTGGAGGTAAATTTGCAATACTTTTAGTAAATATTGCACCATCTGCAACAATTTCAGAAGTTCTTATGGCCTTTGAAATGTTGTTTGATTTTGAAACAATGATTGTAAGATCTGGCGTCTTTTCTGCTTTTTCTGCCTTGAATTTTTCAAATTTGTAGAGTGCCATTTTAGAACCTTCTACAATCTGAGAAACTGAAGAAATTGTTTCAATTACAAAATTTGGGGGAGAGATAATTGAAAATTCTTTCAACTTTAATTCTCGTGCTTTTTGTGCAACTTTCCCTGAGACATATCTCACAGTATCTTTAGTCATTTCATCTTTTTTTCCTAATCCTGCAAGAAGAATTCTATGTGCATATTTGCCACCTGGAGTAGGAATTATGCTCAATTTTCCCAACTTTCCATCCATATCTTTTAGAGATTGATTAATTGACGATGCTGTTTTTCCATCAATTTTTGTTAATCCCAATACTTTGTTTGAATTTTCTAAGACAAATCCACAAAGAAGTTCTGTTTTCTTTTTTATAGAATTTTCAGTTTTTATTTTCACTGTATTGACAGTTTTTCAAGTGTTATTTAGATTTACTAGAAATCAATTTTCTTGCTATTAGTTAGCAAACTGGATGATCTAATAAAAACCGCCTTGGCAGTTCGGCAGTTTTGTTCACAATTATCGTCAATTTTTATTGGAATCAATTTTTTTGTTCTTTTAGAAAAAAATGATTTGAATAATGGATATAACGCTGCTCTTCCCCCATTTGCTCTTTTTTCATCAATGAACCAAAACATATCCAAAGCAGACTCATCTAAAATATCATCTCTTATCTTTTTTCCAAAATCTGAATAATGACCTACCATTGTAATTTTACCTCTTGCAAAAAATTCAACAACTTTTGCAAATTTCACACACAAGTAACATTGATTATCAAAAACTACGATTGGAGTATTTTCTTTAATTTCCATATAATTACATAGTCCCGATCAAATTAAAATATTGCAGAAGTAGATTTTTATTCAATTTACAAAGATAACGTTAGAGATGGGGCTCAATTATTATCAAATTAAGAAAAACATTCTGAGAGCCAGAAAATTGGTGATTAAGGCAACTAACGCCGCAGGGTCTGGCCATCCTGGAGGTTCCTTCTCGATGGCAGAAATCATGGGATGCTTATTTAATAAATATTTGAAATTTGATTCTCAAAACCCTCAATGGGAAGACCGAGATCGTTTGGTTCTTTCTAAAGGTCATGCGGCTCCTGGATTGTTTTCTAACATGGCCGTAGCTGGTTATTTTCCAGAGTCTGAACTTGAAACTCTACGAAAATTTGGCAGTAAATTACAGGGACATCCTGATCTTAAATGCCCCGGTGTAGAATTTTGTGGGGGTTCATTGGGGACTGGATTATCATATTCTATTGGAATTGCATTGGCAGGAAAAATTGATTCCAAAGATTACCATGTTTACACAATTATTGGAGATGGTGAATCTGATGAGGGTCAAATTTGGGAGGCTGCCATGACTGCTGCAAAATACAAAGTTGATAATCTTACTGCTTTTCTTGATAGAAATTTTATTCAACAAGATTCTTACACTGAAAAAATTATGCCACTTGATGAAAAATTAGATGGTGACGATCTTTCTGAAATGTGGAAAGATGCATCACGATGGAAGACCGGTGATAAATGGAGATCTTTTGGTTGGAATGTAATTGAAATTGATGGTCATAGAATTGAACAACTCAATGCTGCAATAGCCAAAGCTAATGCAACAAAAGGAGTCCCTACAATGATAATATCTAGAACAATAAAGGGCAAGTCTGTTGAACATATGGAAGACAATCCACAATGGCATGGCAAATCTCCTGATTCTGATGTAGTTCCAATCATCAATCTTGAGTTGGATTCTCAATTCATGATAGCGCCGTCAATTATAGCAGGAGATATGGCAAATTTAGAAAACGAAATTAAAAGATGCGTATCTGGTAGAGCAGACTATATTCATCTTGATGTTATGGATGGTCAATTCGTTCCAAGCAAAACTTTTGATCATAATAAAATCAAAGAATTAAGATCCCTTACTGTAATTCCATTTGATTCTCACTTGATGATTAATGAACCAGTAAAACATGTTCAGGATTACATTGATGCAGGCTGTGACATTATAACAGTACATGCTGAAGTAACTGATGAATCTAGTTTTGGGGAAATTCATGATTTGCTAAAACAAAACCAAGTTGGTGTGGGATTTGCAATAAATCCTGATACTGAATTACCTGAATGGTCTTACAAATTCTTATCTTCCATTGATCAACTAATTGTAATGTCAGTTGTACCGGGAAAATCTGGACAAAAATACATTGAAGAAACACACGCAAAGATGGCCAGATTAAACTCTGTTCTTAAAGAATACAATTTCACAGGCTATGTTGAGGCTGATGGTGGAATAAATCTTGAAAATATTGGCTCAGTATTTGCAGATGGTGCACGTGTATTTGTTGGCGGTGGGGCAATTGTTGGACAACAGAATGTGAGAACGGCCATTAGAGATTTTAGGACTGAGGTTTTGAAATCTAGAAGATGTATTTTGCTTGACAAGGCAAACGAGTTAGGAGGTATTGATTTGGTGAAAAAATGGATTGGTTTGCATGTTGTAGGAGAAAAACAAGATCAAATTCAAAAAATTGCACGGGAGAAAGGATATCTTTGAATGATCCAGTAATGACTGACATGCGTTCAGAATATTCAAAATCTCTAGTACAACTTGGAAAAGAAAATCCAAACATTGTAGTTTTAGGAGCTGACACAACTGATTCTCTAAAGACTTCTGCTTTTGGCAAGGAATTTCCTGATAGATTTTTCAATGTGGGAATTGCAGAAGCAAATCTAGTTACGATTTCTGCAGGACTAGCAGCTTCTGGAAAGATTTCTTTTGCAAGTACATATGCAATTTTTTTACCAGGAAGGGCAGTTGATCAAATTAGAAATAATGTTGCATATCCTTCTCCTCCTGGTAAAAAGGGTCTAAATGTAAAATTAGTTTCATCACATGGAGGTCTATCTGTGGGACCAGATGGTGGTTCTCATCAGCAAATAGAAGATATTGCAATAATGAGAGTTATTCCAAATTTCAAAGTTTTAATTCCTGCTGATACTGTTGCAGTTTCTAAATTAACTCAATTAATGGCAAAAGAATATGGTCCATTTTACATGAGAATGGCAAGATCTAAAACTCCTTTGATTCATTCAGAATCACAAGATTTCAAAATTGGAAAAGGTATAATCCTGAGAGATGGTTCTGATTGTACTATTGCATCTTGTGGAATCACAATTAGAATGGCTTTAGAGGCAGCTGATTCTTTGCAACAAGAAGGTATCTCCTGTAGGGTTTTGGATATGTTTTCAATAAAACCCATTGATAATGAACTATTAGAAAAAGCCGCACGAGAAACGGGTTGTATTGTTACTACTGAAGAGCATAATATTCTAGCTGGAATGGGTTCTGCAGTTGCAGAATCCGTTTCTGAGTCTTATCCCGTTCCAATAAAGAGAATTGGTGCTCAAGATATGTTTGGGGAATCTGCTAGGGATAATGAGGTTCCTTTACTCTTGGAAAAACATGGAATAACATCTTTTAATATATCAAAACAAGTCAAAGAAATTAGGAGCAAAAAATTATGAAAATTTTTCTTGATACTGCCAATCTAAATTCAATTAAAAAATTTAACGACATGGGATTACTCGATGGAATCACCACTAATCCTTCTCTAATGTCAAAGGAAGGTGGAAATCCAAAAGACGCAATGGAGGAAATTACAAAAATTATCAAAGGTGATGTGAGTCTGGAAGTTGTTAGTACTGAGTATTCTGGAATGATTGAAGAAGGTAAACGTCTTCGTGAATACGGAGACAATGTAGTAGTTAAAGTTCCTATTACTGCTGATGGACTAAAAGCATGTAAGTCATTATCGTCTGAGGGAATTCCTGTTAATGTTACGTTGATCTTTTCTGCAAATCAGGCTTTACTTGCAGCAAAATCTGGCGCAAAATATGTTAGTCCATTCATTGGAAGATTGGATGATGTTGGTCAGGATGGTATGAATCTAATTAAAGAAATTAAAGAAATTTTTAAAAATTACCCTGAACTAAAAACTCAGATACTTGTAGCAAGTGTACGCCATCCATTACATGTGATTAATGCTGCAAAAATTGGAGCAGATGTAGTCACTTTACCTCCTGCAGTACTAGATAAGATGTTGCAACATCCATTAACAAAAATTGGTTTAGAAAACTTTCTTTCAGATTGGGAAAAACTCAAAGCTGGCAATCCAGATATTACAATCTAATGCATTTAGACAGTAAACCTAAGAAAAAATCTTAAAAATGAAAAATTGAGGTATTACTTTTCTGAACCTTTGTTTTTACTCTTTCTTGAACCAGTACCTCTACCTGTAATTCTGGTCATTCCTTCTGTTGATGGTCTTGCTTTTGGATCTGGTATGTCACCTAGTTTCTTTGAACCTGTACCTCTAGCTGTATGAACCATTTTATTTGATGATGCTTTTTTCTTTGCCTCTTGAATTTTTCTAAATTCGTCACCAGACCACTTTGTTAGGTCCTCATCAACTTCAATCCATCCTGTACCTCTTCCTGTATGTAATCTAATTTTACCCATAATTTAGGTTAAAATATCTTGTATTTATCTAATCTTCTTTTTCCAGACATGAAGATACTTTTTATTGTGAGTTAAGATTTTTGTAATTTTTTATGTTTTCTTTAACGATATATTGTGGATTATTTTACAACTTGTATTGAATTTAAAAAGAATTCTGTATATTGCAATTCCTGTTTTTGCATTTTTATTAATTTTATCTGATGCCTTTTTTGGACATCTGATCTATGATTCTCCTTATGATCAGGATATCAACAAATATTCAATCTATGTTCATTTGCAAGAAGGATGGAGTCATCCTGGAAATATTCTCTTTGATGTTACTAATGTTTGGTCCAATTCAAATGTTACCGAAAAAAACTATTCTGCGGATCCTTCTGATGTTTCTTCTCTCACAAAATATAATTCTAATGAACTACAATACCAACATGAAAAATCCTACGTCGAATTAAAACATGAATTTAGTAATTGTGAATCAAGTTGGAAACCAATGCTCTATAGATATGCTATTGATCTTGTTCGTAACAAAATTGAATTTGCCCAAGGAAATCAACTAAGTGATGATCCCTACATCTCAATCTTACCTAATGTTTCACTTGACCATCAAACAGAATCTACATCATATGCCCAATTTATTCCTCTATGTACTAGTCAACAATCCACATCATACGAATATTCAATATCTATTAATGACAAGAATATGTGGTTTGATGTTTACTTTGTACCCTCTAAAGAACAACTTGATAATTATTTGAATTCTGAAGATTTTGATTATTATCTTGGTGATGGGTGCTCTGCTAATTTTTATCAAAGTTTTAGTGGAGTTTGTGAAAATGTGGGAAGAGATTCTGGACTTTTAGTTATAATCCCTGATATTGTGAATCAATCTATAACTAAAGTTGAAGTAAATATGCATGAAAAAATCTAAGGTGTTTTTATATTAACTACTTATCCAGCCTAATTTTCTAAAATACACAAACATCAGAATTGCTGGAATTGCTGATGCAAGAATGATAATTATGAATGTTGTATAAGGTCCTAGAAACATCAATTTATCTCCAATTCCACCTGGCACGGTAACATTCATTCCATAAAATGTACCAATTACTGTTGCAGGAATTGCTAAAGTGAAAATAATTGTTAATACACCTAACACTTTGTTTGTTTTTTCAGTACTTAACACAAAGTCTGTGTCTTTATAAATTTCCATAGTTTCTCTTGATTCTTCTAAAGTTTCTATTACTTTGTCTATGTGATCAATTACATCATCAAAATACAATGTAAGTTCCTTAAGTTCTCTATCTGAATTTCTTTCAATATTCTTTGCAATTTCTAATACAAATTTCTTTAATGGATTAGCTATTCTTCTTAATCTGTTAATCTCTCTTCTTAATAATGAAATACTTCTTGCTACAGATTTTCTTTCATCAAATACTCTGTCTTCCATCTCATCTAGATTTGCAATAATCTTTCTAGAAGTATGTAGAAGATCGTCTACTAACACATCTATTATTTCATGAAGTAAATACCCTGAGGATTTTTCTAAAAGTCTCTTCTTTCTTTCTTGATCTGAATCACTGCTACATAATTCAACCAATTCAACTAAAGGTTTGAGATCTCCTTGGTGCACTGTGATTAGAAAGTCTTTTCCAATGAAGATGGATAATTGACTGTTTTTTGAAATTCCTACTTTTTGTGAAAGGGGAGGAAAATGTAAAATTACAAAGAAATGATCATCGTAGCTATCGAGTTTTGGAAGTTCAAATTTTGTCAAACAGTCTTCCACATTAAGCGCATTTAGGTTGTAATCTTTTGCAAGCTGTTCCATATATCCCCTATCTGGATTCTGAAGATCTAACCAAGTGAATTTTTCTCCTTGGATTTTCTCCATTTTTCTTGTATTGATGTCCTTTTCTAGGGTTTTTTTTCCTGTTCGTAATTTTTTGACAATGAATCCTTTTTTCAAGTTGAAAAATACTCTAATACAACAAATTTAAAGCGATCGTCTTTATTTTATGAAAAAACTAGAATTTCACCACAATTAAGAAATGTTTTGAAATTGAGCCTACTTGAATGGAAGTAAATAGTTCATTCCAACCCACGTTATTCCTATTGCTATTGCCATTGCTACCCACCATAATCGCATATTACATACTTTACATAGTCAATAATAAATCTACAGTCTAATTTCCAGCTAAAAGATTATTACAGGATAAACAAAGTTTCTTCCTTGTGGCCTTCGTAGTACAGTGGTTAGTATAGAGGATTGTGGATCCTCGGACAGGAGTTCGATTCCCCTCGAGGGCCCTTTGATTTTTTTATCAATTCTTTTACATATCAAACGGAAATTCGTTAAAGTAATAATACCTCAATAAAATTGATTATCATTGATTTTGAGATCTTTTTGTATTAAAAAAAGGGTTAAATAATGAACAAAATATTTTTAGTTTTTTCAATTTTTTCATTTTTTATTTTATCTGTAAATGTCATAATCCCTGCACATGCAATTTATCTTGATGCAGTAATAAATACAAAGGAACAAACAGCAGAACCTGCATTCAAATTTGAAAAATCTCTAAAAATACAATATCCTGAAGGAGGTAAAATAGCAGATATTTTGAAAGGAAAAAATACCTCTGTAACGTTTTCGGCAGATTCCACTAACCTTGGAGTTTCTGAACTGATAACTAGAATGAATGAAAATCTGAACGATCTTCAGAGTAATGTGATTGTCACAGATCTAAAAATAGATTATGATGTTCATCTTCATGGAAAAGACAATAGTGCTGCAATTGATTATAACATAATTTTAACTCCTACTATAACTAATTTCATTCTTCGTCAAGGAACAGGAGAAGTCACTACATTAATTGATGCCCAATGGAGAGGTATGTCAATTAATGGTCCTGCTATAGTACATGATTTGCAATTTGGAGATGTAGACATAAACTCTCTAATTGGATTTTTTAAAATAGCAACACCTGAGGTATATGCTGAAATTTCACAAACCAAAGCAGTGTCATTTTTAAATGAAAATATAATTGATGCAAAATCTGTATTAGAGCAACCTCTTTCCAAATGGTTGCATCTTTTTAATCCCTTAGGACAACTAGTTGAAACTGAGGGATTTGGTTATCAAGGTGAAAAAATACCAATTACAACATTCAGCATGGGTGAAAGTAGTTTAAGGGAAGGTCAAAAACATGAAAAAGTAGAAAATTTTGAATTTTCAACAGATAAACAATATGGCATTAAATCCATTCAGTATCAAAGTATAGGTGTTATTCAAATTAATGGAATTGTAGTAAGTGATATCATAGATGATAGAGAATATTTTGGTGAAAACGAGCAAGCTGTAGAAGGATATGGAACTTTTTCCGCAGGAAATTTTCCTGTAATTGTAATTTTTTCTATTACTGGAATGAGTGTGATTGGAACCGTAGGTTTCTTTGTTTGGAGTAACAAAAAAACAAAGAATGATGCAGAACAGGTTCAAACTGGAATTGATCCTTCGAGACTTACATCATACCATACAAGTACAAACGCTGGAGGATATCATACCAATAGAGGAGAAGCCCAATTATCTGATGGCAGCGATTATCAACAACATAGAAGTGTTTATGATGTACAATCACAATCTGAAGAAAATATTCGTGCCCAAGGAACTATGCCAAAAGACTGGAAGCCAAAAAATTAATTTTTTTATGCTTAAAATGAGGGCCTTAAACTAACTTGACAAGTCATCTCGAGGGCTCATACAACTTTGTTTAATGCCCTTTATTCTAAAATTTTTGAAAATTATTTTGAATTGTTAGAGTCCTGATCTGATTTTCTTAGGAAATAAATTATGTCCCTAAATCCAAAGTTTTTATTTAAACAAGTCTACAAATGGAGGCCATACAAAAAGAGTAGCAAACGCTATTCCTATAATGAAAATTATTGTAAATTTTGACAAGTGTACTTGACGATTTCTAAGTACAAAATACAATACTAGCCAGCTAATTCCCCACATGAGCAACATGATGGTCTCCTTACCGCTGTATGGGCCTATGGCATCAGCTCCTGGAATCCATGCCTTTCCAAATTCATGAATAATTAATTTCAAATCTTTTGAAAGAGCACTTGCAATATTTGATATTCCTAAAGATAATAGTGCTATCATTGATGCAATCATTGCAGCTGCTGCTTGTCCATTTTTTTTAAATCTCATCTGTTTTTCTTGCATCATTAAATCACACTGCCATCAATTTTGTTATTGCAGCACCTAAAACAAATGCAATCATAAGTATTGTCCAACCCACTGCAATCATAACTCCTACTGCATTCCTCAGATTTTCATCTACTTCGAATGAATCTTTGTATTTCCAAAGCATGAATGTGGCAGCAACAGCTATTGGTAGTGAAAACAATGCAATGTGTTCTTTGAATTCAAAAAATACTTCATGGATTACGGGAAATTGTGCAACGAAATATTCTCTTGGACCTCCTGATCCTCTATAAGATTCATAGATCCAATTTCCAAAAAATATTGCAAGAAATGCTAAGATTGAAGACAGCGTAGCTAAAATTCTAAGATCTCTATATGCCTTCAAATGTCCTAATAACAAACGCCAACCAAGATATCCTGTGGCAGAACCAACAATCACTCCAAGTGTTGCAAATATTCCATGAAGAGTAGATATAGATGAGAAACTACTCTTCCCCATTAATTCTACCCATGGTGCAGAAAATCCTAAAATAAATCCCAAAATAACAGTGAGAATAATCCAACCAGCAATAACAAAATTTTTTAGTGGTTTGAGTTCAAAATTTGATTTCATTATTGAGTTCTATGCATGAATGTAGATAAACCCATACAATAAATTTCAAAAACAATAATTTACAATTTATAAAAATTTAATTCATTGTAACATATGCTATTTTTATTTCCAAAATCTCTACCATGATTTAAATTTGACATAAGCAAATTCAAAATTGATGACAAACAAAATCAATAACGTTGATCTTGATAAAGTTTCTATTACTATAGAAAAGGGAAAACAAGACAAAAACACACTAAAAAAACCAGTCAAGCTTTATGGTGAATGGAATTTAGATTCAAATTCAGAATATCAGTTCAAAACAGAACTACCTTTTGAAAAAGGGACTAATGTAATTGAAATAGATTCTCCATCATTTTTGGGTGGTGATGGGAATAGATTGGGTCCGATGGCTTACTGTATTGCAGGAATAACCTCTTGTTTTATTGGAACGTTTGTAGGAATTGCCGCACAACAAGGAATAAAATTAACAAAATTAAAAGTAAATACAGAATGCAACATTAATTTTGCAAAAACTTTTGATTTATCTGATGAGCCAATTAGTGAGGGCATTAATTTTCAAATAGATGCTCAAAGTGAAAATGCCGATAGTCAAAAACTTCAAGAGATATTGAAAATGGCAGAAGAGCGTTGTCCAGCAATGTACAGTATGTCACATAACATTAATGTCAATGCGAAGATAGTTTAATTCTGAGACTTTTTGACAATTTCATATCTAAAACCGTAATGATCCCAAATTAATCTGACAAATAATCTTGAGGACCTAATTTTTAGAATATACCAAATTTACTAGATTCCATCTCCTCTTTTATGGCGATTTTGAATCTAGGTGATTTATTCTCTAATTTTTTTGTTAACCATGTGAGAAACTTTTTTTCCATTCCTTTTCCTTTTAATTTATCAAAATCTGACCCCATCATTTCTGCTAATTTTTGTACAAGTGATTTATTCACACTTAATACAAAAAAGTGCCAACCAAAGGCAAATTCTGAATCTGTCATTAGAAAGTCCTCCTCACCATGAACCATTTCTTCTAAAAGCGATAACTGGTGAGTTAGTACTTTGCTGGTTTTATCGTAATCTACTGCAGAAACATTGATGTTAATTTTGACTTCCATACTCAATTCATGTAAAAACAAAATAAAAAGATTACATGAATTAGTCATTTAATAGATGTTCAAAATCAATATCAAAATTCATTTTCATTATGTTGATATAAGTTTGAATAGATTCTGGAATTTCTTCACCACATGCCACTCCTAATTTTTTTGCATTTATCCAAATCATTAGAGTTTGAATTATTGTCAAAAATCGATCATTTCGAATCTCAGGTGTTCCAATAGATTTTGTATATCTCTCTGCAAATTCCCATGCTGTAACAAAATCTATGCACTTTACGCCAAAAATTGATAATAATTGCTCTTGCATGTTTTCAGCTCTTTTGAATGGTATTTTATTGATAATGTATGGAAAATTTACTTTATCTGGAAGACAATCTGGAAGCGGTCCCCAAATTGTAATTATTTTTGTTTCTGGTCTAAGAGTTTCAAATTTTTTCATCATTTTATTTATTATATTTTCATCTGTAAACCAAAATAAAATCATCGATGCTTCTGAAATGTCTGAATCTTCGATATTATTGCAAATGAATTGTCCTTGTAGATTTTTCTCTCCAAGATGATCTATTGCTTGTTGAATTTTTTCAGAATTGCTGTCTATTCCAACAGCCTTTTTTACATTGAATTCATTTATTGCAATCTCGACTCCTTTTTCATTACCACAACCTAAATGATAAAAAACATCATTTCCTCCTAAATCTGCAAACTTGAAAATCTCTCTAAAAGATTTCTCTGGTAGCTGAACATCCTCACCACTAAGTATGTTCTCTGGAAGTGTTTCTAAATATTCTTCAATTTTCAATATTAAGTGTGATATAAACGAGAATTTATTCCCTTATACTTTCTAATTTTGAAACTGCTTGCCACAATTGAGTTCTTACATATGATGGCATGTTAGGATCTTGTGTAACATCATCTAATAGACTAATTGTATTTGCAGCTCTGACTGATAATGAATACTCTTCGTTACTCAAATCTGAAATTAATTCTGTAATTGACTTTTTTATTGTCTTTGGAGTTGAATTACTCGCAACAATTTGATTTAGCGTATCAATTGCTTCTTTCATAGATTCTTTATTCTGAGCATTATCGGCCATTTTATTACATTTTTATTAAAAATTAGAGATATATAGTTACATCTCTACAAATACACTATCTGATTCTACAACAACATTGTATGATGTTAAATCTCTTATTTTTGCTGGGAATTTTACCAGTTTTCCTGTTTTACAATCAAACTGTGCTGCATGCCAGCCACACGTAATTACACATCCATCTAATTTTCCTTCAGATAAACTTGAACCAGAATGAGTACAAGAATCATCTGTAGCACAATATTCTCCATCAATATTTGCAACTAAAATATCTCTTCCATCAATGGAGACTTTGATCATCTTCCCAGAAGGAATATCTGATGTTTTTCCAGCTATAATTTTTCCCATTGCAGTTATTATCTGACAATTCTTAATATTTTTTCGTATATGATGAAAATGATGATCAGAGAGGCTAAAACTAAAGATAAAATTCCAATTTTAAAATTTTGTAAAAATACTTTTTCTTGGGGTGACTATGTTGAACAAGTTTGGGATTTTTGGCTATCTGAAGGCAATCTTTTCGTATTTGAAAAACAGTTACCTGTAGGAATCTGTCATGCATTTTATTCCAAAGATCAAATTTGGATTGAAGGTATTCGTATTGATCCTAATTTCCGGAGACAAAAAATTGCCTCAGAACTAGTAATGTATGCTGAATTGGTAGGTAAAAAAAAGAATGCTTCTCTTTCGTATATGCTAATTGACACTCAAAATTTTTCATCCTTGAAGATGGCTCATTCTTTAGATTATGGAATATTCCAAACTTGGAATTTTTATTCACTATCTCCAAAAAGAAATCTAAGTCATAAAATACAATTTGAAAAATCTTTTGATTCTAAATTTTGCAGTCATTATGTAAAATCTTGGAGATGGGTTCCAATTGATGATGATACTCTTTCTCAATTTTATAAGGACAAAAAAATTATCAAATCTTCTAGTTTTGACAATGATTCAATTGCGATTCTTTCTGATTCAGAACATTTTGATAAAACTTTGATTGTTACATTATTTTCCGGTTCAAAGAATTCAGTTTTAGAAATAATTTCATTTTTACAAAACCATGCAATTGAGAAAAACTATGAAAGAATACAAATTTTAACAAAGGAGTACTTGCCAGCATTTGATTCACTGGAACACAAAATTTCATTTCATTTGATGAAAAAATCTTTGGTTTAATCTGATTTAACAAACTTAATTGTGTTGTTTAAAATTCCAAGACCTTCTATCTCCATCTCTACTTTATCACCATCTTTCAAAAATACTGCATTTGGTTTGTTTAGCATTACTCCAGCTGGAGTACCCGTGGAAATAATGTCTCCTTTTTCTAAAGTCATTACTTGAGAGATTTTTGAAACAATTTCTGGAATTTTGATAAACATGTTGCTTGTAGAAGAATTCTGTCTTAATTCTCCATTAATTTTAGTTGTTAACTTTAGATTTTGTGCATCTTGGACTTCATCTGCTGTTGTAATCCATGGTCCACAGGGAGCAAATGAATCGAAACTTTTTCCTCTTGTAAATTGCCTATCTTTGAATTGAATATCTCTTGCAGACACATCATTGAAAATCGTGTATCCAAATATTGCACTTGATGCATCTTTTACGCTAATATTTTTGCAGTTTTTTCCTATAATCAAGGCTAATTCTACTTCATAATCTAATTGTTTTACAAAATCTGGACATACAATTTCTGATTTTGTACTGTTGAGTGCTGTTCTTGGTTTTATCACGATGGCAGGATCTTCTGGTGCTTCCAATCCTTGTTCTTCTGCATGATCTACATAGTTGAATGCCAAACAGATAATTTTATTTGGATTTGGTATGGGATGCAATATCTTATATTTTGAAATATTTTCTGCATACAGTAAATCTTTAATTTTATTTTTAATTTCATCATACCAGCCATCAAAAAGAAAGTCTTTCACGTTTTGTGGGATTGGAACTCCTGTTAGGTAAGTAATCTCGTCCTTTGTAGATACTTTATCCTCATTCACAAAACCGTATGTTTCATTATTCTCGTATGATAATCGAACTATTTTCATAATTGATCACTTGTGTGTGAAGATTGCTTGATTCTGTGAATCTTTTCTACAATACCCAAATCTAACAAATTGAATCTCTTCACCTTCTTTTAATTGTAGATAATGTGGTTCTGTATAGACACTTAATTCCTCCAAACTTTCTTCATTAAACTCATCTCCAATGAACAATACCTTTGGAATGATCATCTTAATTTCATGTGCAGTTTTTTGAGGAACCCATTGTATTTTTGTAATATCTTTTGTATCTCCATCATTAACTAACTCTCCTTCAAATCCTGTACCGATTTTTTTAATAATTACATTCCCTAATCCTAAAAGCCTTATTTTGGTTCCTTCTTTGAAATTCTTAGCATCCTCTCCTGAAATATAGAAATTTTCACCGATCTCAATTTTTCTTTTACCCATGTCATTAATTGGATGATTTGATATTTCTACAGATGACATAGATATATTTTTGACTAGTATTTTTTTTGCATCACTTACCATGAACAGCCTTATGCTTTCTGCATCTACAAATTTCCGATTGAATGCTTCAAGAGCATCAAATGGAGCAAGAGTGTTTGCTTTCGTTAGTCCTAATGACATGATGAATTTTCTGATAGCCTCTGGTTTTATTCCTCTTCTTCTTAATGCTTCAAGAGTTGGTAACCTTGGATCATCGTACCATGAAACCTTTCCCTCCTCAATCAATGGCTTGATAATTCTTTTTGAAATTGGCATTCCTTTGAATTCTAACCTTGAGAAAAATCCTTGCTGCGGTTTACGCATGCCTAGGGCATCTAAAATCTCATCAATCAATTCTTTTCTAAGTTCAAATTCTTTTGAACGAAAAGCATGTGTGACCCCATCAATACTATCTTCAATTGCTACTGCCATATCATAGCTAGGCCAAATTCTAAATTTTTCACCTAAAGTGTAATGTTTTTCTTCAATTATTCTGAATAATACCGGATCTCTCATAACTGCATTATCTGCTTTCATATCTCCGCGAAATCTAACAATAGCCTCACCTGCTTTGTATTTTGTATTCATTTTTTCCCAATTTTTATTATTCTTATCAATATCACTCACACTGCACTTACAGGCTTTTCTTTCTCTTCTGTTCTTACTGATGTCTTCTCTTTTACAAGTACAAACATACGCCTTTCCAGAATTAATTAATTTCAAACCTTTCTCATAAAATATCTCCATATCATCTGAAGTATTTTTTACAATGTCA
The DNA here is from genome assembly GCA_964490195.1 of uncultured Nitrosopumilaceae archaeon. Lineage (GTDB taxonomy): Archaea > Thermoproteota > Nitrososphaeria > Nitrososphaerales > Nitrosopumilaceae > Nitrosopumilus. The sequence goes on along the minus strand of CAZBBN010000004.1, from coordinate 6,730 downwards.
AATTCTATGCCTAACCATTCTAGTCCAACTTTGATGGCTGCATGATATTCCATTCGCTCTGCTTCAGGATTAGTATCATCCATTCTTAAAATAAATTTTCCACCATACATCTTTGCATATTCTGAATTAATTATTGCAGCTTTTGCATGTCCTATATGCGGATATCCATTAGGTTCTGGCGGAAATCTTGTAATTACTTTACCTTGAACAGCTCCTTTTAATTCTGGAAGTCCTTTTCTCTCCTCAATTTTTTCCTTAGGTGCCAAAAGTTCTGGAAAATTTTCGTTAATTTCTTTTTCTTGTTCTTCTGATGATAATTGGTTTACTAAATTAACAATTTCAGAAATATCTTTTGTAATTTCTTTTACTTTGTTTCGATATTCTGGTTTTGCTCCAAGAATTTTTCCCAAAATTATTTTATCTTGAGTTTTTCCTCCGTGCTCATATGCATTTTGGAGTGATAATTTTCTAACTTCTTTTCTTAACTCTTCGTCCATGCCCGTTTTCCTTATTACAACTATACACTTCTTTTAACTACAAAATCCAATAATGAAATAAGTTCTGTTTTAGCAGGGCCAGAGTATTTTGATAAAGATTTTTCAGCCCTGTCTGCATATTTTAGAGCCTGTTTTCTTACATTTTCCTCGATATTTAGAGAACGAATTACATCTACAGCCTTGCTAAGATCATTTTTTGAAATTTTTGAATTTCCAAATGCCTTTAAAATTATTTTTTTATCTTTACCTTTTGATGATTTTATTGCCATTAAAATTGGAAGTGATTTTTTACCCTCTCTAAGATCATTTCCCACGGGTTTCTTTGTAATCTTAGGATCTCCCATCACTCCAATAAGATCATCTGTAATTTGAAATGCAATACCTAGATTTCTTCCAAATGATGATAGATTTGATATGTCATTAGCTTTGTTTGTTGCACATATTGCCCCCATTGCACATGATACATCAAACAAGGCAGCTGTTTTTTTGCTAACCATAGTGATATAATCTGCCTGTGTTGGAATTTTTGCTTCCTCTGCCATTTTTACGTCAAGTAACTGACCCTCACACACATCCACACATGCTTTAGCAAGTCTGGAAACTAACTGAGTTATAGAAATTGGGGATAATTTAGAATCTGTTATTACTTGAAATGCTTTTGAAAATAAAACATCTCCTGCAAGAATTGCTATGGGCATTCCAAATTTTTTGTGTACTGTAGGAACTCCGTGACGCATTTCATCATTATCCATAATATCGTCATGTACTAAAGTAAAATTATGAACCATTTCTACGGCACTTGCAGATGGCATAGCATTGGAACTTTTTCCTCCTAAAATTTGGCAACTTCTAATAACCATGTATGGTCTAAGTCTTTTTCCTCCGTTTACAATTAGGTGTCCTGCCGCATCATAGAGTTTTTTTGGATTGCCTTTTAACTTTGAATTAAGATATTTGTTTACTGTTTTTGCATTTTTTTCAATTTGTTCAGTTTTTTTCATTTACTAATCTCCATTTTTCTTTTGGTAAATGAACTTTGATTGCTTTTTGCAATCCTTCATGAGTTTCACTATCCATCCATGTAGATAAAACATTTGCATACTTTTCAAGCATTGATTGTTCAGATTTTTCAAGTAATTCTAATGCAATAAGCATCCAAGGACAATAATTTTGAGGGTTTGTATTTAATTCTGAGAGTAATTCTTTTGCTGAAATCCATTTTATTTCATCTATTTCTCCTTTGATCTCTTTTATCTCTGCAGATTTGTCAATAATCCCAATCAGTGTCCCGCAAATTTCGTTTTCAGAACCTATATCTTTGTAGGGAACATGATACTCAAATTTGTGAAGATAGTCTAGTTTTCCTGAAATTCCTAATTCTTCAGGCATCCTTCTTTCACCTGATGATACATATGTCTCAGATTCTCTTGGATGACTTGCAAATGTTCCATCCCAATCATTTGGCCAGAGCATTTTTTCCTTTGCTCGTCTTGTAAGAACGAGTCTTCCATCTCTATCAAACAATAATGCTGTAAATGCTCTGTGAAGTTTTCCATCTGGTAAATGACACTTTACTTTTTCTTCACTGCCTATTGGGTTGTCGTTTTCATCAACTAAAATCACAAATTCTTCAGACATTTTTTTTACTCCTAAACAATGTCCCTTCAAATTTCCTATTTTTAACCGCTTTTACAATTCTTTCAGGCTTGTTTCCATTTACGAAAAACACATTCATTCCCATTTTTGAAATTTTTGTTGCTTCTTCTACCTTTCTAGTCATGCCTCCAGTCACATCCATCTTATTTTCTGAAATTGAAGGACGTTCTCCTCGTAATTCATAAATTAACTTTTTTGATTTTAGATCAGAATACAATCCATCTTCATTTAATGCAAAAATACAGAGTCTGGGTTTTAGTATTTTTGCAAGATGTGTCATAATCTTATCTCCCGATAAAATGTATGTTTTATTCTGACCATACCATAAAGCATCTCCATATGTGACTGGTATTAATTCGGCCTTGGCAATTTTTTCAATCTCTTTGATTTTTTTAATGATTGGTTTGTTTCCTGACATGAAATCTGTTGGTGGCAAACAATATGGATTTAATTTATTTTGTAACAATGAGTCTAAAATTATTTTATTTAATTCAATCATTGAATTTTTAACAATTGCAACCCCTCTTGGATCATATTTTTTTCCTTTAGTATGCATATCATATTTTACAGACCAGTAATGTCCATAAGAGCCACCACCATGAACAATGATTATTGGTTCACTGATTTTCTTTAAACTCTTTGAAATATTACTAATTGTTTTTTTTCTAGGTGATAATGGTTTTTCTTTATTTGTGATTATTGAGCCTCCTAATTTTATTAGAATCATAATGTTCAAAATTATTTAGTCAATTAAAAAGTATCCAGACCTTTGAAATCAATTTTCGCTGAAAAGCAATCATGATTGTTATCTTTGAATTGCTTAACAGTATTCTCTATATTTGATTTATTTGTCAAAGCAAAAATACATCCTCCTCCGCCTGCACCTGTGATTTTTGCTCCAAAAGATCCATTTTTACCTATTTTGAGCATGTCTCTTAATTTATCATTTGAAATCCCTATTTTTTCAAGATATTCTTGATTCTGGATAACTTTTTTTCCTATTTCTTTGATGTTGTTTTCTTTTAATTCCTTCAAAACATCCTCAATCAATTTAGATTCATTTTTACATAATGTAGAAAATTCTTTTTCGTTTTTTTCTTTGAATTCCTTTACTCCTGCAACAATAGTTTCTGTTGAATGTTCAATGTTTGAATTTGCAATTACTAAATGGATATTAGGCTTAGATTCTATTGTTGTGAATCCATTTTTTTTATCATACTCCATTATTCCACCATATGTACAAACAGTACAATCTGCACCTGAAGTATTCTGAAAAATTGTTTTTTCAGCTTCAATTGCGAGTTCTAGAATTTCCTCTTTGGTTGTATCTGTAAATAATCTTGAAATTGCAGCAGCTCCTGCTACACAACATGCAGATGATGAACCTAAGCCTACTCCTAATGGAATTTCTGATTCTACTGTGATTTCAATTCCTGTGTCGTGATTTTTTATTACTTTATTTGCTAAATAATAAAATGGTTTTAATGGAGAATTAATTTCTGAAAGTGATGTGTTTTTCTCTAATTCTAATTTCCCAATATTTGATTTAATAGAAATTTTTCTCTCCTTTATTTTTTCTGCAGTAACTGTAATTCTTTTATCAATTGCACAAAGGATAGCTTTGACTCCGTAAACTACAAAATGTTCTCCAAAAAGAATTACTTTTCCTGGTGCAGAAGCTTTGGATTTCAAGTGAATGCTAAATTCTGATTGATTTATTCGATTTCCTCTTCGGTAATCTTTGTTTCAAAATCATCAATTTCATATTTCATTGATTCGTCTTCCTTTAGTTCTCCTCTTTCAATGAGAATTTGACGTACAAGTAACCAGTAAACTGTAGCAAGAGCTTTTCTTCCTCTATTGTTTGCAGGAATAATGACATCTAGATTTGATGTAATGTTATCTGTATTTGCAATTCCTATGATTGGAATACCTGCATTGGTTGCTTCGATAATGGCTTGTTCGTCAACTTGAGGATCTGAAATTAAAACTAATTTTGGTTCAATGTAATATGGTAATGAGGGATTTGTCAATGTTCCCGGCATAAATCTTCCAAGAAGTTTCTTTGAATTTAACATCTCACAGAATTTCTCAATTGGTGTTTCTGCATATTGTCTGCCTGAACATACGATGAGATTATCTGCTCCTAATCTGTTGATAAATTTGGCTGCAGTTTTAATTTTCTTCAATGTGATATCTAAATCAAGCATGTAAAGTCCTTCAGGGCTGGCTTTGGTGATGAATGATTTCATGAATTTTGTCTTTACTTGAGTTCCTACTCTGATTCCAGTAGCTAGGATCTTCTTTTTAATGTCGGTTGTTTCTGCTTGTTGGCTCATGACGATTTTAAATCTCTACCATACCGCGTATTAAATCATGCTCTGATAGGCGTAATAATTCATTTAATTTTGCCACTCTTTCTCCACCTACAACTCCTACTTTGAGCATTTTTGACTTTGTAGCAAGACCAATGTGAGATATCTGTGAATCCGTAGATTCGCCCGATCTATGTGATGTGATTAATTTGATGTTGTTTTGATTTGCAACATTAGCAAATTCGAGTGCGTCATAAAGACTGCCTGCTTGGTTTACTTTAAGAATTGCTGAATTACATGATTTTAATCCAATTGCTTTTGTCAAAATGTCTTTGTTTGTGACTATCAAATCATCCCCTGTCACTAATATGTCTGGAAATTTTGCTGTTAATTCTGCCATATCTTCAAATGCCTCTTCATGGACTGCGTCTTCTGCATAAATCAATTTGAATTTTTCAATAATGCCTGCTGCAAAATCTATTTGCTCTCCAGGAGAATTTTCAAATCCTGCTCTATCATAAACATATTTTCCTTTTTCTTCATTCCATTGAGTAGATGCTGCAAAGTCTACTCCCAACGACACTTCTTTTCCTAATGTAAATCCTAAATTCTCACAAGCTTTCGTAGAAACTTCTAATGCTTTTATATTTTCCAATTTTGGTGCCCATCCGCCTTCATCTCCTCTTCCATTTGTAAAGTGGGGATCTTCTTTTTCTAAAACACTGCGTAATTCTTTGTGAACTAACAAATTAGTTTCAATTGCATCTTCAATCGTTTTTGAACCTGTAGCACAAATCAAAATCTCCTGAATATCTGGAGTTCCAGGTCCTGCATGTGCTCCACCTCCTAGAATATTTCCTATTGGAAATGGAAATTTGAATGATGATTCTGATGACAATGTCTGAAATAATTCCTGTCCTAAAGCTTTTGATGCTGATTCCATCGATGCGATTGTTATTGCAAAAGCTAACGCCCCTCCTATGTTTGAATAATTTGAAGAACTATCCAAGCTTTTCAGTGTATCATGAATTGCTTTAAGATCTGAGGATTCTAATCCTATGAATTTTTGAGAATTTGCTTTTAGAACTTTTAGGCTCTCTTCTGGCTTTCCATTGGGAAAACTAACTGCTTCATATTTTCCTACGCTGGCTCCTGAAGGTGCACAAACCCTTCCTACAAATTTGCCCTCTGATTCTATATCTACCTCGATAGTTTTTGTTCCTCTACTGTTGTATAGAATTCGTCCTTCAATAGAGGATATTTTGGCCAAGTTACTCTAACTCAGATTGAACTTCTTGTTTTCTTCTCTGAATTGCTTCATAAAATGGAATTACTTGTTGAATTGTTTCAACAGTAGTCAAAAGCATTCTTCTGCAACAATATCTTTCAATTCCTAAAGAATCTAGAGTTTTTACCGGATCTTCTCCTGCTTTAATTTTATTTTGATAATCCTCAAATTTATCTGCAACTAAATTTCCACAAGTAAAACATCTAACAGGTATTAACATACGAACAAAAAAGTAATCAAGGATTATAAAAACCATGCAAGGAAGTTCCTTTGCGGGCGTCGCCCAGCCTGGCCAAAGGCGCTAGCTTGAGGGGCTAGTCTCTCAGGAGTTCGTGGGTTCAAATCCCATCGCCCGCACTACCATTTTAAAAATTATTTTTCTAGTTTCTGTAAAATTTTAATTAACTCACTTCGTCTTTTCTCTTCTGTAATTGCCGATCTAACATCATCCACTAGAATTCTGTTTACATCTATTTTCCTTCTAGCCTCTTTGACTACTTTGTCATATAATGAAAACGTATACAGATGGAGATACAAATTCTCCATTACATCAAAAATTCTTGTAGCATCATCAATTTCTCCAATTCGAATTTTGTCAAATACCATTCTTTTCAGTTCTCCTACACAATCAAGTAATCCTAAGACATATGATTCTGGCATAACTGATAATTTTTTGTTAGAAGGGATTTCTTTTTTTTCAACAATTGCAATAAGGCATGCTGCTTCTACAAATTCTTGTTCTGGAGTAATTAGATATCTTCTTAATCCACCAGTTGCTTTTTTCTTGTATTTTTTTAATAATGTCTCTGCTTGTTTTAGATTATTTTTTCCTGTTGTTAAATCTCCTTTATGGACTGCGATAATTGATTTACTACATAGAATAATAATTTCTCTAGTATTTTTTAACAGAAATTCTCTAGCATCTTGAACTGATCCTAAATCTTTTGCAATCTTATTTAATGATGGTTTTACAT
>CAZBBN010000003.1:0-23446 GCA_964490195.1 uncultured Nitrosopumilaceae archaeon | reverse complement strand
CCAATGAATTTGTATCATGCACCACTTGATGCATTTATTGCAGGAGGTCTTTGGCACTTTTGGAATGGTGCTACATTTGGAATTATCTATGCATTACTAATTGGAAAAGGAAAGTGGTGGTATGGCATGATCTGGGCAGTAATAATTGAGATGGTTATGATGGTTGCACCATATTTAATCATGATGAAAGGACCGTTTGGAATACAATACATGGACGGTTACAATATTTTTGTAATCACATTGATTGCTCATTTAGTATTTGGTGCAATACTTGGAATAATTGTACAGAAATGGAAAAAAGATTCTGTATCTATAACTGATTTAGGAAGAGGAAAATCAAATGCAAACTAATTATGACTTGATTATTTTGGGAGGCGGTGCAGTCGCATTCTCTTGTGCACTCAAAGCAGCAGAAAAAGATGTAAAAACAGCTATGATAGAAAAGGGAACAATTGGTGGAACTTGTGTTAATGTTGGATGTATTCCTACCAAAAATCTCCTAGATGTTGGAGAAAAAATACATGAATGTGATTCGTTAAATGACGAAAAATTTGACTTTAAAAAAATTATTGCGAATAAAGATAAAATCGTATCATATCAGAGAAACCAAAAATACAAAAATGTTCTAGAATCTGTGCCTAATGTTGATTATATTGCAGGCCATGCTAAATTCAAGTCAAATAATGAGATAGAAATCAATGGAAATGTTATTTCTGCAAAAAACATACTAATTGCAACAGGTTCATCCTCAATGATTCCACCAATTCAAGGAATCAAGGATATAGATTATTTAACAAACATTGAAGCCCTGGATCTTGATGCAAAACCAGAATCTATGATAGTTATTGGTGGCCGAACCCTTGGGCTGGAATTTGCACAAATGTTTTCAAGATTTGGTACCAAAGTAACAATACTTCAAAGAAACAAGAGATTAATTCCAAATGAAGAGCCAGAAATATCTGATTCCTTAAGACAGTACTTGGAAGAAGAAGGAATCACAATTCACACAGGAGTTGAAATAAAATCTGTTAGAAAACAAGACAATGAAACGATAGTTTCATTTTCTGTTGATGGAAATGAACAAGAAGTCGGTGTTGAAAAATTACTTTTGGCAACAGGAAGAACACCAAACACCAAAGATTTGGGATTAGAAAACACAAAAGTGAATCTTTCTTCAAAAGGAGCAGTCATTGTTAATGATGAAATGAGAACAAGTGTTTCTCATATCTATGCTGCAGGAGATGCAATTGGTGAACCAATGCTGGAGACAGTAGCTGCAAAAGAAGGAAACATTGTGGCATCTAATGCATTTTTTGATGAACAAAAAAAGATGGACTTTGGTGCAGTACCACATGCAATTTTTACATCCCCCCAGGTAGCCAGTGTTGGAATCTCTGAGAGAGAATCTATGGAAAAATTCTCTTCATGTAGTTGTAGAACACTTTTGATGGAAGATGTTCCAAAGGCTTTGGTTGTAGGAAGAACAAAGGGACTCATCAAGATGGTAGTTCATCCCCAAACACAACAAATCTTAGGTGTTCACATATTATCTGATCTTGCTGCAGATATTATTCATGAGGCAACTCTTGCAGTCAAACTAAAACTTTCAATTGATGATATTATAGATACAGTACACGTCTTTCCAACTATGAGTGAATCAATAAAGCTGGTAGCAACATCATTTAGAAAAAATGTAAAAAAGTTGAGTTGTTGTGTCGAGTAAAAAATTTGTAGGAATTGGTGTTGCAGTTATAGTTGTCATGGCAGCAGTAGTTGCATTTTCAACATCAAATACATCTGATGAGATACAGTTATCCACTGCACCTGATTTTTCAGGTATTCAAGGGTTAGAACAGGGAAACTTGGCACCTGATTTTTCACTAATTGATCCTGAAAAAGGTTCAATATCCAAGCAAAGTTTCCAAGGAAAACCCCTCTTTGTTTTCTTTACTACTTCTTGGTGTACTCCTTGTCAGATTGGTGCACAAAACTTGGCAAAATTTGATGATGAAAAAGGTGGAGATGCCTTTAACGTATTGATTGTATTTGTAGATGATAAAGAAACAGATGCTCAATTCATCCAGTGGCGAAATAACTATGGTAATGATGATTGGTATGTTGCAATGGGACTAGAGATGGCAAGTACCTACAAAGTACAATATCTTGATACAAAATACGTATTTGATAAAGAAGGTGTCATTAAATGGATAGATGTGAAACCATTACCATATTCAACAATAGAACCTGTTTTAGGCTCTCTTTTGGAGGCATAGATTGCAAAAGATAATTCTATTTGAAGCAACAAAAGAAAAACCAGTTATTGCAATAGTTGCAGCAATTGGAATGTTTTTTCTAACTCCACTAATTCAAAGCATGACAACTCCCTTGGCATTTGATATTTGGTTTTTAGATATTGTTCAAAAACCTCTAAGCTCAATTCCATATGTTGTATTTTCTATATTATTTGGAATGTTCATCTCATTGTATCTTTATTCAAAAAACAAATGTATTGATTGTAAACCTGGTGCTAAAGCAGGGTTTGGGGGAAGTACACTAGGATTTGTATTGGGAGTTTGCCCTGCATGTTTTTCATTTATTGGATTTTTGTTACCATTAAGTGGCAGTATATTTCTGACAACTTATTCACCACTTTTCATGCTAGTTGCAATTGGAATAATTCTATTTTCAATTCATAAGATGGGTGGTTTCAAAAATCCTTCTACAATGACCTTTAATGTTAATGATGATGTAAATAAATCATAATGAGGTCTGAATAATTGCATAAAGAAGCACTCAAATTTGTTTTCTCAAATCCTTTGTATATTGTAATCTCTGTCTCAATCTTTGCGTTTATGCTTGTTTTACTATTACATTTCCAAGAATATCTCTTCTTTGAACCCTATCTGGTATTTCATATTCCTCAGGGAATGTTTCCTAACTTTATCTCAATTATAGTAGTTTCTGGATTGATTGGGCTTGTGTTGAGTTTGACAATTTTTCAAATCTATACTCAAAAAACAAGTACAAAAAAGACAAGCACCGGATTGGTTGGCTCTTTTATTGGTGCAGGAGCAGGTGTTTGTACCAGTTGTGGTTCATTAGCCCTTCCGATCATATCTGTATTGGGAGTAGCAGGTGCCAGTTCACTGAGTTTTCTTACAGTATATGAATTTCCAATTAGGTTGGGTGCAATCGCTATTTTGATTGGGTCATATTTTTTTATAATTAGAAGTATTACTAAGGTGTGTAAAGTCCCTTTCAACAATACAAATGAATGAAAATTATAGCATACGTGGCCAATACTCGCTAAATGGATGTAGGCGTGCAAACCATACAGGCTCTAAACTTTTTGACTTAATCCCGTCATTGGCTTTTAACATTCTTAGAATTACACCATATTCAAATTTGGCAATACGAATAAGTATACTAAATTTTGGAATAAATCAAAATGAGTTCAGATCATTCAGAATTTAGTCAAAATGAAAACACGACATTAAAAAAATCAACATTTAATGTGTTAATTATTAGTTTAATTGTAGTAATAGGGATTGCAGCATTTTTTGCCGGATCTTACTTTTCAAACCTAAATTATAATCAAGTTTCAGAGGAAGATCTTGATAAGGCCATTGCAAAATTAGAACTTAAAATATTACAAAATCAATTACCCACAAAACAACCAACCCCTCAAGTGAAAATTTCAGTAGATGATGATCCAATTATTGGAAACCCAGATGCCCCAATTACAATAATTGAGTTTTCAGATTTTCAATGTCCATTTTGTGCAAGATTCCATACCCAAACACTCCCATTAATTCTTGAGCAATATATCGAGCAGGGAAAGGTAAAGTTAGTTTTCAGGGATTTTCCAATTCAGAGCATTCATCCTAATGCATTACCAGCATCGGTTGCAGCAGAATGTGCAAATGAGCAAGGAAAATTCAGAGAAATGCACGATATGTTATTTGACAATCAAAATCAATGGAATAAACAAGAAACGGTTGATGCTCTTTCTTTATTTAGCAAATATGCCACAGAAATTCAACTAGAACAAGAAACGTTTGATTCATGTCTTACTAGTGGAAAATATATCGAAGAGATTAGAAAAGATCTTGATGATGGAAGGGATTACGGAGTTTCAGGCACACCTGGATTTTTTGTAGGAAATGAGAAGATCGGATTTGTAGAACTGAAAGGTGCACAACCATTTGACAGTTTTAAAAAAATTATTAATGCTCAGTTAGAGGCGTAAAAAATAACAAGCGTTTATTAGACCTTCAGCGACATTGTAATTATCGGAATAATGACGTCTAAGCAATGAGCTTTTCGTCATTGCTTAAGAGAAGAAAATAAAATGACAAAATTTACAGAATTAGGATTAAAAGACGAAATACTAAAAGGAATTACTGATCTTGGATTTGATGAGGCATTTCCAATTCAAGAGGCGGTAATACCAGTGCTTCTTTCAGGAAGAGATGTGGTAGGACAAGCACATACGGGTTCTGGAAAGACTGCAGCTTTTGCATTATCAATGCTGCAACAAATACAACCAAAAAACGGCATTCAAGGATTAATCATGGCACCTACAAGAGAACTTGCAATGCAAATTAGCGATGAAATTAAAAAATTTGGAAAATATACAGGAATCAAAGTAGCAACAGTTTATGGAGGACAAGGAATGGGAATTCAGTTAGATGCTCTTCATAGAGGAGTTGAGATTGTTGTAGCAACTCCAGGTAGACTAATTGATCATCTCAAAAGAGGATCAATTGAACTCAGAGACATTACCCATATTGTACTTGATGAAGCAGATACAATGCTTGATATGGGATTTGTTGATGACATTTCATTTATTTTAGATTTAGCACCTGAAGACAGAGGAATGTCATTGTTTTCAGCAACAATGCCTACTGAAATCCTAAGACTATCTGAAGAATACCTCAATAATCCAAAACAATTCCTATTGGATGCAGATGATCTCAGTGGAGAAGGGATTGATCAATCATACTTGGTAATTAAAGACAGAGACAAATTCAAGTATCTAATTGATTTTGTCAAACAGACAAAAGGTCAATCAATTATATTTTGTTCAACTAAATATAGAACCAGAGATGTGGCAAAATTCCTTCATCAAGAGAAATACAATGCAGTAGCAATTGAGGGAGACATGTCACAACATAGAAGAGAGCAATCAATGGGGAAATTCAGAAGTGGGAAAGCAGACATTCTTGTTGCAACAGATGTAGCATCAAGAGGAATAGATGTTCCAAGAGTAGAATTAGTATTAAATTATGACGTACCAAATCAAGAGATGGCATATTTTCATAGAATTGGAAGAACAGCCAGAGCAGGAGCACTAGGCAAAGCAATCACATTTGTCTCATATTCATCAGTAGGGGATTGGAATCTCATTAAACGTCAAATCAAAGTTCCTCTTAGAGATTTAAATCAAGAAATGGGAATTCAAATATCCATTCCAGATCCTCTTAAAAGACAAACACCTTCAAGAAGATACGGTGGTCAATCAAGATCAAATTATTCTAGAGGAGGTCGTTCTGGAGGATACGGGAGATCAGATAGAAATAGAAATCCTAGAGACGATAGGGGAGGTAGAAAGAGATATGGGAATAACGATAATAAAAATAGCTACGGCGGACGTAGTAGATGGTAATTACTGTAAAACTTAAAGACCTGAACTTCATTAATCATTACAAGGTATAGTAATGCACAAAGGATTCATTTTACTAAATTGTGATCTTGGGGCTGAAGAATATATCGTAGATGAATTAAAACAAATGCAAGATGTCAATAACGCATATCTTACTTTTGGTGCATATGATGTAGTTGCAGAAGTGCAAACAGAAAATCAAGATGAATTTGAAAAAGTAATTGCATCAATCAGGAAATTATCAAGAGTGATCAGCACCATGACACTAAATGTAATACATCCCGAATAATTGATCTAAGCTAGATTGTCAGCTAAATTTTTGTAAAAACTATCAAAATTATACATGGTTTGCACGCCAAGACGGGTTTAGCGAATATTGGCTACGTATGAAAGTTAGTTTTCATCTCTACAAATCCCAATGAATCAATGAAATAAAATTATTGAAACTAATCAAAATACTCTCTTTTTCTTCTATATACTCCACATTTAGGACACGGTTTCTTCTTTTGACCTGCTAGAGTCATTTCCAATGGAGTTCCACAATCAAGACAAGACTCGGCACATCTGTCACATTTTTTCTTAATCATCTTCCCAACCATCTTCCACATATTGTGGGGCTCTATGATCTATCTTTTTTGATTCAACTACGGGGATAAATTTGTGACATCGTGTACATTCGTACAAATTCTTGAATCCTGCCATCCTGACTTTAGCATCGTGAGAACATGCATTTTGAGTCAATAAAACATATGCCAAAATTATTCAAGGCTCCCAATGACAGTCACAATTGCATCCTTTCTGACAATGTATTCTCTTGCAGTCTGAACATATTTTTTGAGTGTATGATTGCATTGTATTCATATTGATAGTCCTTTCATTCTAGTTCCTTTTGAATAGAGAAATATCTCAGGGTTCAACATGCTCCACTACCCAATCCTGTGTGGCCATATCTGTACGATGATCTTGACATCGTATATGAGGACATGGAATCAATCTGAAACAATTTGCCTTTTGACATTCTCGATATGAGCCTGGAATGTTAGTACCTTTAGGGGATATTAGTAAAGTGTTCATGTTTTTTTGTAATACAGTTTTAGTTTTGGATTGAGTCATAGTACTGTTTTAAATCCAAATCTTAGTTTATTGTGGAGAACAAACCTAGTTTTGTTCTAAATTCCCGAATTCTATTTCTTATTGAAACTGTACTAGTGTCTGCAGCTGCGGCGATGGTAGTTTGTGATTTTACTTCACCTGTAATTACACATGCGGCATGAAGTACAGTTGCTGCAATAATTTCAGGATTTTTACCAGCTACAATTCCTGCATCTTGGGCTGCATCTAAGAGTTCTACTGCTTTACGGATTGTTTTTTCCGTTATTCCAACATTGCTTGCAATCTTGGTGATGGATTTTATTGGATCAGCTATGGAAACAACAAATCCTAATTCTCTAAATAATAAACGATATGCTCGTGCAACCTCTTTTCTATGAATTACAAATTGATTTGCGATCTCTGTTAAAGTTCTATTATATTCTAAATCTCTACATGATGCATACAGGCATGCTGCAGCAATTGATTTTACAGTTCTTCCACGAATAAGATTCTTCTCGATTGCCTTTCTGTAAAAAAGAGATGCTCGTTCAAGGACTACATCTGAGAGTCCTAATTTTGATTGCACTTTATCTAATTCTTGAAGTGCCAATCTGAGATTTCTATCTGCTGAGTTTTTTGTTTGGGATCTACTATCCCATTTTCGTAATCTGCCAAATATTTGAGCAGTTTTTGCTGAAATGGGTTTTCCAACTGAATCTCTGTTTTGTGAATTAATTATTGTGTTAAGTCCTTTGTCATGCATTTTTAGTGTCACTCCTGGACCAGTTCGAGTATTATCTGATGTAGCAGAGATTAACCTACGTTCCATTTTTCTGTCTTCTGCATTTTCTGAAATAACACATCCACAATTAGAACAAGTAATTTCTCCAAGTACCTCATCAGTCACAAATCTTGATGTATTGCAGTTTTTGCAAAATAATTTCTCTTGTTCAATCTTTTGTAAAATAGTCAAAAATTTTCTCTAGACTGTTAGTAGGATATTTTGTATTATGCAATCAGAATGAATTTCTTTGTCTGTGTTAAGATCACATTTGTGGCAAATAAACTCAATTGGTTTTTTACAAACAGGGTAGTTTTGGAATACTTTCATTTCATATCCACATCGTCTACAAGAGTTTTTTCGCATGTTTATACTACAACGTTCTTTGTATTAAACACAAGGAAAATTAGGATATACTAATAATCATGCCTATTCTCGAGAACTAGAATAATAACAGATTATGCTAAAAAAATTACTCAGATGCAACTATGTAGCCATTAACATCTAATAGATTACCACAATTTTGACACATCCAATTCGTATCAGAATTTTTTTGATCCGCATTTGGATTTGTAGCATTACAAACTTTACAACGACTAGACATTATTTTTTTACCCCTATTATTTTTGGTTTCTTATTTTTTAAATGAGTTTTTTCATGTTGGCGTACTTCATCAAAAGTATATGAAGTTCCAGTCCAGTGAAAATCACATTTACTACATCGATATTTCATTTTATTTTTCCGTTTGTTGTTTAACATGAATTTTTTCATGAACAAGCACTTTTTGAAAAGTATCTGAATTTCCTTCCCAATTAAAACTGCAATTTTTACAATAGTATTTCATTTTGTTGAATCTTCTTGTTTCTTTTCAGATTCTGAAAATGCATTAACATCATCTGATACTGTGGTTTTACAAGAACAAGATTTCAGTTTTTTAATTAATTTTTCGAACATGATTTCAATGAGGTTACCTTTGATATATACCGGCGTAATTTTTTGATTTTATGCCTAAATTTCTATATATTTTTTTATTTGGCTATAAATTTGAATATGCGGGTATATATTGAGTAAAACTTCCTATATAGTTATGGAAAATAAAGAAACAAACCCAACAATTGTTGTCGCCAATGATGACAAAAAAGAAGAGCCAAAGAAAGAAGACTCTACTACAAAATCAGACAAATAGAATTAACACACTATCCCATCTTTTACATGGGCAAACATGATTTTACTAAAATTACATTATGGTTCATTAATTATATTGATTTGTATTAGATGAGCAACATGAATTAGAAAACTCTACATCTAATAGAGATTGGTTAGGATTTTTGTGTCTTATATGTTAGTATGTGTTAGTTATGTATGTTAAAAAACTCATTATCAAATCAAGAAATTATTTACAAAACAATAACAAACAACTCTACAAGGAGAAACTAAATTTGTATTGTGCAAATTGCGGCAATCAAGCAAGCTGGAGAGATCCTACCTGTAACAAATGCAAAAAACCATTACATCAAAAAAATTGCAAGGCAAAATCTTCAGATTGTAAATGCCATGAAATCAACGAACAATCATGGACCCAAAAAAAGACTTCAAATATAACTTGAAAAAAATTGGAAATGAAATGACTTGACAGTAGATGTTGCATGTGGTAATTGTGGAAAAATAATTAAAAATATGATCAGACTTCAACCATTAAAAGATATTATGAGACATTTTTCTAACAAATGTCCTTTTTGTGGAAAAGCATTGTCAGTTTCAGAGTTTACATTAGATATTAAAAAATAAGCAAATGGGCAAGGAATTATGAACCCCAATACGCTTAAGTGGACACAGAATCTAAGTATTTATGAACTGCCATCAAAAAGGTGAACCTCATCTTTGGAGACATTCAAAGCACAATAAAACACGCAGATGTCTAAAGTGCAAATCTCTAATTCCAATCACTCAAAAAGAATTTGAGGATAAATGGGGTAAAAAACAAAGCAAAATCATAGTAGAATTGTAATGAACCATGAGTTTATTTTGTAAAAAGTGTAATAATCGAAGATTGCCAAAATGGATGAAAGTAGAAAACATGACACTTTGGCTTTGCGATGCATGTGGGGATTTAGTTGATACTGAAAATAAGATCATTCGTAAAGATGAATAGATAATTACAAATAATTTACCTCCACAATGCTGTCTGTAAAAAATTGAATCTTAGTTAATACAAAAGATACAAGGAACAAAATCCTTTGATTTTACATTCTCTAAAGTATCTGGAGTAAAATACACCCTATTCTTCATTTTCATGGAATAAATACTACATTCAGATTTTTTGTTTGCCAAATTATGTACAACATTATTTGCATTATCTCCAAGAAAACCAGGCATGTTATTCATATTCTTATCCTAACTCTATGCTAAATCATTTTTCATGAAAAAAAGGAAAAAAATTTCACCCAAAACTAATTGGATAATCATAGTAAGATTATGGTTCACAGACCAATAGTCGTTTTGTGAATATCGTAGATGTAATAAATGACATTTTACTGAACAATAGTCGTTACAAAAAATTCAAGCAAAATGTATGGACGATTAATTGTTATATGAGTTAAATCAGGATTGTTTCAAATTGCAAAAAATTGATTATGAAGGAACAGTCTGGGTGCTAAATTATAACAATCCAAAACCATTATTAGATCATGCTATTCACATGCTAGAAAGACATGGAGTTAAACGAGAAGATATGATCATAACAGAAACTCCAACTGCCAAAGTAGGAGCAATTGTGGTAGAGATTTGGCCATATGAGCTAGTTATAGGAAGAGTTAGAACAACTCGTAATGATTCATTTATCAGCGGTACAGAATTCACAGTAGAGTTAAAGTTAGACGAAGATGGAAATTATATAGATTATCTTTGAAGAAAGCAAAAATTCAAAATATCATAATTGCAGTTATAGCAGTTCTAATCATAGGAGCAATAGTTGCATACAATCTTTCAGTAGAGCAAACAAAACAGAAAGGTCTTCAGTTTGGAATAGAATTAGAAAAAATTCAAGAAGACGTTAAAGCATTACAAACAAAATTCTATTCAGAAAAAACTAGATGGGAAGAAGGAGACATTACAAAAGAAGAGTTGTTACAGTACTATGAAAAACATTTGAAAGATTTTGGAGAAATAATTTCTAGATATGATGAATTAACACCACCGGAGATTTTTAAAAGTTCGGTAGAATTGTTAAAATTATCATCAGAGACTCAACTTGAAAGTGATTCACAGTTCATAGAGTGGATTAAAACAGGAGAAGAGTCTGCAAAAATTCGATCAGATATACAAATTCAGGAATCATTAGAGTATGAAATGTCAGGCCTTGTTGAATTTTATTCAGCTAAAACAGGTGTAAAAAACTATGATGAGCCAGAAAAATTTGAAGCCCCGCAAACAAGACTTACACAAAAAGTAATTCAAATTTCCAAAAATATGGAAAATGAATGTGATAAAGAATATAGAAATGAATTAGGAGAATTTGATTCAGATAAAACAGAAGTCGAATGGTTCAATTGTATTAATGAGGCTAAAAAATGGAAAATAGAGCACTTGCCTTAATTATGAAAGAATAATTTACCCGTAAGATTTCATTGAAATTAACATGTTTGAAGAGATAAAAGAGTAAAAGTGCTTGCCATAAACTTCTTTAAAGAATTCAATTAAAGTTAGGAGTGGAGAAATTTTTCATAATTGTATTTCTGTTTGCTGGAATCACCCCATCTGTATTTGGGGAGGCATTTATTGAAAATGATCAACAGTATATTGGAGATGACAAATCACTCCACGTAGTTGGCGAAATTACAAATAATCTAAAGGTACCATTAAACCAGATCAGGGTTCTTATTACACTACTTGATGAAGACAAAAATCCCATTGCAGTAAAGGAGGTAAATTCATTAGTGAATACAATCATGCCAGGAATGAAAGGGCCGTTTGAACTAGTATTGACTAACAATGAAGCAAAAGATACTAAATCATATTCACTGAAATTAGACTATGAGTTAAGCCATCCAAAAAGTCAAGTTATAGACATTACTGAATCAAAATTATCAACTGACATCCACAACAATCTGATGATTACAGGAGTTGTTATGAACAAAGGGGACATTACAGCAAACACAGTAGCAATTATTGCAACTCTTTATGACATTGAAGGAAAAGTCGCCGCGGTTTCAAAAGTTCATCCAGAGCCAGATTATTTGAGAGTAAATGATAATGCTTTCTTTTTAGTTACGATACCAGACAAAATTCAGAATAATCAGATAAAGGAATACACATTGGTTGCAGAATCAGAAGAATATGCAGCAGTTCCGGAATTTCCCATAGGGACACTTGTTTTGCTTGTAATTACACTATCTGCATATATTGGAATTACAAGGTATTCAGGTAGAATCATAACAAGCCTGATTTCTGCAACAAATCCAAAGTAGTGAAAAGTTCTTCCTGTAAGTGTTTTTTTTCAAGAGGTGTGGGTTTTGAAAATTTCACTTCAAATGTTATTGTTAGCATATCTTGATCTGTATGAGATATTCTAACATGGTGTTTGTGGTGATTAGTTTCAGATAAGAAATGCTTCCATTTTTGTAGATGTTCATTTACTCGAAGTACATTTTGTTCTACTTTAGAAATATCAGTGTCCAAATCAGTGTCAAATAAACCAAATTTTACAAGAGGTACCATCATTATACCGCCTAAAATTTTATCATGGTTTTTTAGCATAGATGAAATAATTTCTTCAGAATTTTCCTTTGGAAAAATATCACCATAATCTGGATCAAAATATCCTGCAACCATTTTTTTTGAATCATATATTCGAAAAAAATCTTCGTCAGATTCTAATTTCCACAACATCTAAAAAATAATTCAGTAATAAATAAACGATTAATCAAAGACAATTAAATAAACTAGATAACAGTGAAAAAGTCATGGTAATCTCTAAAGAAAATAAAGATTTTGTAGATAGTTTGATCGATTATTACATTAATGAATCTGAGTCATACAGGCAAATTGCAGAGAATTTTGTGCCAGAAATAGAATCTATTTCAGATACAGCCTTTGGAATAATTACTGGATGTGTATATTCAGGATTTTTGCAGGCATATCAAAATCAACAGCAAACTCCAAGTTTGGAAGACATGAAAGAATTCAACCAGATAATAAAAGAGCGAGCCCCACTAATCAAAAAATCCATTTTAGAATCACATAGATTTGAGACAGATAAAAAAGAGATAGTAGAAAATCAAGATCTTACAGACAAGAATCTATTGTTTTAATTGGAAAGGGTGCCCAATCAGGCACCCTTTTAGACTCCTCTGTTAGAAGGGATTTTTCCGTGTAGTTGGTATGAACACAGTTTTTTGGCTTGTAATAACAAAAAAATATGATTTTTCCATTAAAACATTTACGTAGGAATTATCAGCGAATAGATTTAAAAAAATAAAAAATCAGTACAGTTTAATTCTAACTGAAAGAAATAAAATTATGAAAGTAGACGGTAGTAAAATCATCTTTGGGTTAGGTGTAAGTGCAGCAGTAGCAACTGCAGTAATTGCGCTATATTTCTCAATGCGTTAAAGATAAATCATCAAAAAAAACAAACAGAGTATTGTCAGCAACAAATGAATTCAAGATTACACAAATAGTAGATAATGGACAAATGGTTCAATTAACATTAATTGAAAACGTTTCAACTGAGCCCATCTCACAAAAACAGATGATCATAGAAAATGTTTCAAAAAAGCTTGATGCAGAAACAAAAGAACAGGTAATGCCATTACTTGAAGCAATCTTACAAGCGCAACCAACAGTCAACATCAAATCATATCAACAAACACAGATTACAATAGCTATGCCAAAATCAAGATATGACAACATGGGAAGACCACAAGTTGGAAACATGATTGATGTGAATTTAAAAAAAATCTAAAGATGTGAATTTATCTCATCTAGTGTGTGTAATGGTAAGGAACAAGTAAAATCCTTACAAACAAAAACAGTGGTTTTATCTTCAAAAGTTTTTCCAGCAAAGAAAGGATACTCTAAAAGATCATCTAATTGCTTAGAATTTTGAATCATCACAGTAAATGAATTGGGCAAATAATTCCTAAAAATAGAATCACACAAGCCTGAATTCTCTCTATTGATAATTGTAATTTCTAAGGGTTTTTCCAGATAGTAAAAAATAGTATTTAGTAAATATCCAAATCCAAAAGGGTTTTCTGCAGCCATCTGTGCCTGAGATCCCATTATTTTTGTAGAAATTTCAAGGAAATTTTGTTTCTGAGATAAATGATATAGTCGTAGCATCACAAATGCAGAAACAGAATTTCCAGAAGGTAAAGACAAATCATAATTACTCTTTGGTCTAATGATTAGTTTTTCATGATTGTCAGAGGTCATAAAGAAGCTATTAGTATTGGAATCCCAAAAATGATCTTCTAAATGATGACCTAATTTTAAGGCCAATTCAAGATATTTTTTTTCAGGTTCAATTTCAAATACATCTAACAAAGCATTTACAAAATATGAATAATCGTCGAGATATCCATTGATTTTTGCTGTTCCATTTTTGTAAGTATGTAATAATTTATCATTTTCAAAAAGATTTTTTTCAATAAAAGAAATACAATTTTTTGCAGCATGAAGATATCGGGCATCATTAGTAATACGATACCCTTTAGCAAAGGCTGTGATCATTAATGAATTCCATGAAACTAAAATTTTATCGTCCAAACCTGGAGGAACTCTTACAGAGCGAACTTTTAATAATTTTTCAGAACATAAATTCAAAATTTCTTGAGCCTTTTGCTCTGTTATTCCAAAATTAAATGCAACAGTTGAGAGATTAAGATTGTTACACAAAATATTATTTCCCTCCCAATTTCCCCCATCAGTAACATCAAAGTAAAGACAAAATAGATCAGCATCATTGCCAAGAATTTCTTTAATCTCACTTTTCTTCCAAACATAAAATTTTCCTTCAACACCTTCAGAATCTGCATCATATGCAGAATAGAATCCACCTTCAGGAGAAGTCATTTCACGTAAAACAAAATCAAGCGTCTTTTGCATAATATCAAGATAGAAAGGATCTTTTGTAATTTGATATGCCTCTGCATAATTAACAGGAATCAAGGCATTATCATACAGCATTTTTTCAAAATGAGGAACCAGCCATTTTGTATCAGTAGAATATCTAGAAAAACCACCCCCTATTTGATCAAAAATTCCACCCTTTGCCATTTTCTTAAGAGTTTTGAGAGTAAATTCATTAAATTTTGAGAGTCCAGAAAGTTTTGCGTAACGAAAGAGAAAGGAGATATTTGCAGCATTAGGAAACTTGGGGGCAGAACCAAATCCACCATATGTCGGATCACCTATTTGAAATAAATTCATAGCAGCCTCATCAAGAATTACTCGTTCCAGATTTGTTGAAACTGCAATAGTTTCTGTTTTTTGAAGTGCATCCAGAAATTTGTCAGATGATTTTTCAATATCTTTTGGTTTTTCCCTCCATGCTTGAGATAGATGTCTACAAATACTTCCAAAACCGGGACGTCCATAAGAATCCAAAACAGGAAAATAAGTTCCAACATAGAAAGGCTTTTGATCAGGTGTAAGAAAAACACTCAAAGGCCAACCTCCCTGACCGGTTGCTATCTGACAAACTTTTTGATAAATATCATCAATGTCAGGTCTTTCTTCTCGGTCAACCTTAATGTTCACAAAATTTTCATTCATGAATTTGGCAACATCTTCATTTTCAAAGGATTCATGAGCCATTACATGACACCAATGACACGAACTATATCCAATACTGAGAAAAATTGGCTTGTTTTCATCTTTAGCTTTTTTTAATGCAATTTCATCCCAACCATACCATTCAACTGGATTGTGTGCATGTTGAAGCAAATAGGGACTGGTTTCATGAATGAGATTATTTTCAACCACGTTTAATCAAAGTCGTTAGAATATTTGTAGTTAATTGGACATATCACCCCCAGATTCCTCTTCCTTCAGTCAATTCATAAATTCTGACATTTATTTTTCCTAGTAATTTCACTTTTGATTTATGAGCCTTTTTATCATGACTGTAATCTTTTTTTTCAACTAACTCTTGTAATCGCCGTAATTGTTCTAATGATAATTTCTTAAATTCATTTTTAGAGGCACTAATTTGTTGTAATAGTTTTACCCTTTCTCGATCTTCATCAGTAATTTCAGTCATGACAAAATTGCACATTACTCCTTTATTTTTCTAATGAGCGAATCTTAAAATTTCGTGCTTTATTGTAGATGTTATGGAAAAAATGCGTGCAATGGTACTTTCTGAATGTGCCAAAATTGAGACAAACCCATTGAAACTAACTGAAATTGACAGGCATGAAATTCAAAGATCAAATGAGATTTTATTAAAAATTGAGGCATGTGGAGTTTGTCATTCTCAACTTCACGGCATAGAGGGAGATTGGAAAGATATAGGAATTCCGCCAAATCTTCCAACAGTTCCAGGTCATGAACTTGTTGGAAAAGTAATTCAGATTGGAGATTCAGTTACTAAATTCAAAGTAGGAGACAGAGCAGGCATCACTCCACTTTTAGAGGCATGTAAAGAATGCCAATATTGCAAAGAAGGTAAAGAGTATCTTTGTGAATCATCAATAATTACAGGAGAGTCTTTCAAAGGTGGCTATACAGAATACATTACAGTCACAGAAGATTTTGCAACTAAAGTTCCAGAAAATATGAAACCAGAGTATGCTGCACCATTATTTTGTGCAGGCATTACAGCATATAAAGCAGTAAAAGCAGCAGAACCAAAATTACATAAAAAAATTGGAATTTTTGGTATTGGCGGAGTTGGCCATATGGCAGTCCAATTTGCCAAAGTTGAAAACTGTGATGTGATTGCATTTTCTAGAACCCAAAAACACCTCGATGTTGCAAAGAGATTAGGTGCAATAGATGCAATGACATTTTCTAAAAATCAAGAAGAATTTCTTGATAAATTAAAAGAAAAACACGGAATGCTAGATGCCGCAATAGTTTTTGCACCAGCTGATATAGTTACAGATACTGCAATTAAATCAGTAAAAAAAGGAGGATTGATTGTTATTGCAACAGTTGGAGAAAATCCTTCATTTATGGCATTTGAGGAAAAAACAATCAGAGGGACTTTGATAGGCTCTACAAAAGACATGGAGCAAGTAATTAAGATATGCAATGAAAATAATATTGAAGTAATCTCTCAAGTATTTCCACTAGAAAGTGCAAACGAAGTACTCAAAAAACTAAAAGATTCTGAAATAGAAGCAAGAGCAGTCTTAATACCTTGACTTACAGATGAAATGGTGAGGAAGATGAGTTTTTACCATGAATTGTAACAGATGTCATCATACTGATGAAGTACATTCTCCAAATGAGAATAGCAAATCCATCATCAAGGTAGGAAAATGTCAAATTCCTACTTGTACATGTCAACAATATTTGGATCCAATCCAAGAAATCGATGAAGAACTATTGTAACGATTCATATAATAAAATCAATTCTGAACATATATGGACAAACATAAGCCATCAGATGAAATAATTAAAGAATTAGACAACTTATTATCAAAAATTAACGCAATGGAAATAGTCGCATCAGATGATTATCAAAAAAATTCAATCAAAATTATGAGGGCGTTGGTGGAGGGTCAAATGCATTCAATCAATGAATTTGGGCATTTAAAAAAAGCAATAGACCTGCTGACATTACAATTGTTTGATGTTCAAAACAAAGTCAACAGTTAAGTTTTGTATCACTTAATCCACAACTAGTGCAACGGTAAACAGTAGATTTTTCAAGAATTTGCTCAGCTTTCATTTCAGAACCACAGCATAAACAAGGAATTTTTTGGGGTTTTGAACTTATTTCTTCAGACTTTCGTACAGCATAATCGGGTTTTGCTTTTGGAGTATGCTCCAAATTGCAAGGTGGTTTGTAACGTGACAAGATCTTATTATATACATTTTGTCGGTGATTCTTGCTTGATTCAAACATAGGCAATATTGCAAGGTATAATGATTTTTCTGAGCCTGATTTCTCAACCCAGCATTTGAAATCTTGGTGTTGAACAAAAAAGGATTTTTCCTCAGTCTTTTCACAGTCACCAATATAGAGAATATTGAATTTGTCTTGATCTTTGGATAGAATAAGATATACCAGTTTTTCCATAGGGGGACCCCATTCATCAAGAGGGATAGGTCCAAGAAACTCATACTGGAGAATTTGTATACTCAATGTAGAACTTTGTAGATACTTTCTTTTCTTTTTTTCCTAAAAAATACACTAGTACCAGGAAATTGATCGCAAATTCTAAACTTGAAAAGATTAAATTCAAGAGTTTTTGATTTTCTATCAATGAAAGATCCTCACAATTATGCAAAAGTTGGATATAGCATGATTCTAGTTTCAGCTAGTCTCACTGTAATTGCACTCATAGCATTAGCAATTGGCTCAAATGTACTTTTTGCAGACCACATTCAAAGAGAAAATACGGCACATTTCAAAGAATGTAAATCAAATGATTTCAAAACAGAGGGTTGTGAAAAATACTGGGATAGAATCAACAACGAAATCTCAGGAATTTACGTAGACTTGGATAAATAATTCAGTATCCATTAGTAAAATCTTCAAACATGTTTTGATTTTTTGTTAGTTTGTTCATTGCATAAAATGCCCCACCAACTATACCAGCCTGATAAAAGGTATACAAAAAAACACCTGAAGAAGTAGGATCAGATTTTGTGAAACTCAAAACAAGAATGGTCATGAATACAAATGTTCCAACAAATGTAACCAACCTATTCAAAAATCCGGAATTCATGCCAACAATTCGTTTAGTTGCAGATGCCATCAAGGTGATACTAGTAATAATTAAGAAAGTAGCTCCTCCATTTGCAGTGATAAATTCATTTAACCAAGGCAAAAGCCCATCTTCTAAAATTGAAACATTAGGCATTATACTTCCTCCATTTATGGCAAAGTTCACAGAGCTGAACATGCCGCCCATAACAAAAAAGAATAAGAATATTTTTACAATAGATCTTTTAAACGGACTACGAATTTCTGATGGATTAACAGCTCTCTCAGTGATTCTGACGCCATAAAGAAAGCCAATTGCCATAGCAGGCAAAAACATAATGTTGATCAAAATTGGAGATTCTTTATTGATAGATTCAATTTGTGGATGAAAGATGAGAAACAGGATTATTGCTAGTGATGCGGAAGTTGCAAATAATGTCAAACCCAGATATTTGTGATTGTTTGACTCATAGGTTGCATCCCAATCGTACATTTTATGGACTCTTAGGAATATAATTAAAGACCAAATCGAAAAATCATTTGGTCAAATTATCAATTCTGTTTACCCTTTTTATTGCTAGATAAACAGGTATTTTATGAAAAAGGGGATTTTCACCATTACAGTAGGGGGAATTATTGTAATTTTTGGCATTATTTTTCACCTTCAAGGGCAATCAGTGGTTGGACCTGAATCATCATTCATGTATTCGAATCCAGATTGGATTACTTATGGCATTCAAATTGCAATAATTGGATTAATCATTATAATATCTGGCACAACAATCAGCATTATGAAAAAAGGCTAATTTGTTACACGAAGTGTGATAGTGCTTCGAATTTTTTGAAGTTTTCTTATTTTGGATGTAATTACCTCATTCATTTGTGCAGGAGTATCTGTGATAAATTCTGCAACAACATCATAGCTGCCATAAGTTATCAAACAATTTTTTACTTCAGGAATTTCTTTTAACTGAGAATAGAGTGAGTGCTCTTCTCCGATTTCACAACTAATTAGCATGTATGCTTTTTCCATCTAAATCATGTTTTCTTAAAAAAACACCAACTTAAAGACATCTAAGAAATCATCTTTGTGACAATGATCTCAAAAACCTGCAATCATGGGATCTTTAGGTTTCATAATTTCTCTTAACAAAATTGTTGCAAACATACCTCGCGACAATGAAAACTCCACAGTATTTTCATGCGATGAATAATCAAAGCAATGAATTGCTGCTTGTCTAAAACCACCCTCGCTACTTACTTCCTGCATCTCTTTGATGAAAAAATCTTTAGGAGTAATCTCTTCTTGTTTTAGTATTTTAGATATTTGATAGTCAAATCTTGTTTTTTTGTAGTATGAATAACCAACAAAAGGCAATGCCAGCCTTTGATCTAAACCTTTAACATATTTTCCAATGATACCATGAAAATCAAAACAAACATCACTAGATTGAGCCTTAAAAAGATTTTCACCGTCTAAAAAAGATAAACTTAGAGATTGATTAAAAATAAAAGACTGATATGCCTGGATATAAAATCGTCTCAAAGATAGTGGTATAGCCCGAATTGCATTAATGTAGTCATCATGTTCAATCATTTCTTTTAGAACAATTCTTTCAATATCCATTTGACTTGGAACTTGATCAAAATATTTTTCATAGTTTGTCTTATCTGAAAGTTTTTCACGAATCTCAGTATTTTCTTTTGAATCATAGGAGGAGGTGAAAGACAATATTAGTTCAACTGCTTTTTTAAAGTCTCGCTGTAAAATGGCCCTTCCAATCAGATGAGTTACAGGCCTTTTAGAGCCAAACCGTTGGTAGCCGTAAAAATTTAGGACTTTGTCATAGTCAGTAAAGGAAGACAAATCATTTGAACAATCAGAAATTTTAATTTTGAAATGATTTGCAATCATGTCTTTTTTTGATAATGGCTTTTTCACATATCCAATTTTTTTCAAAGAGTATTTTTCACTAGAAAAGTTTTCAATTGCTTTTCCTTTGTTTCCAGAGCAGACAAATTGTTCCGTGATAGCAGATGCGTCTTTTAGTCCAAGAGATTTTAAACGAATTCCTTTTTTTCTTAAAATACTAGATAGTGCATGATTTGTGTCAATTTTCTTCTTTTTTAGTTTGTAAATTGCATATCCTTCTTGTTCACTTATGGAATTACTTGCTTTCTCAGAAATTATTTCAGATACACAAAAATCCTCAGGATCAACTCTAATTTTCCCTCCAATTCCAGAAAAATTTGTACTGTAAACAGTAATACCAATTTGTGAATCTAAATTGGGTATCACTCTATTGTCACTGTAACAAATTTGCTAATTGCAACATCAGTAGATTGTGCTCCAAGTAGAATTTTATAAGTTCCAGGAATTGCATTATCAGAAGCACTGATAGAAATATGGATTAGGCGTGGGCCATCAGAGTCTAATTGAAATGTTTTAGGAGAATTGTTGGTAAGATCAACATTTAGAAAATCACGAGTTGGGGATAGAATTAATGAAATACCCAACACATCTTTTTGCGATTTTGGCGATACAATAAAGTTGAAATCTTTTGTATCACCAGGTGCAAGTGTTATAGAATCAGATTCAAATTGAATTTCAAGAGGTAACGAAACAGAGGTGTCAACAACTCCAATATTATTTTCCACCCATTCAGTAAACCAAACTTTATCACCATCTATTGTAAAATCAAAGATTTGTGCCAAACCGCAATCAGCTAGCATCATTCCAGTGCCAGGATCACAATCAGCCCAATAAGGATTCTTTGAAGGAACATGATATTCTACAAGGGATTGAGATTTAGGATCCATTACAGATATGTTATTTGCAGTTTGGGCATTAAACACAAGTCTGCCTTGATCATCTGTGTCAATCCAGTAGGGCCTAGAGATAGGAGTTTTGACAAGTCCAGTTTGATTTCCATATGTGCTAAGTATAGGATCAGATGTAACATATTGAGTGAATTCTTCAGTCATAGGATCAAAATTAAAAAAATACGACGTTGTTGTATCTGCCAACCAAATAGTTCCATCATTAGCAACTACTGAACCATTTGGAGTAAGTAGTTCTACAGGTAACTCATAGATTTTAATGAAATCAAGTAATGGTAGTGATTTTTCATCAGAGTTTGTCACAGAATCAAAATATCCATTTTGATCAAATTTAACTAAAACTCCGCCTTGCTGGAATAACCAATTTGTAAACCAGACGTTGTTATTTGCATCTATAGCAAAATCAGCAGTTACAGAATTATCAACAGGTGAGGGGATGGTGAGATAATTTACATTTTCTTCAGATTGATTAGGATCTAAGAAGGTGAGTTTATTTCCAGTAAAGTCATTAATAATAATTTGAGAGCCATGGATCTGGAGTTTTTGAGGTAAGGAATTTCCTTCAGATGGATAGGATAATCTACTATACTTTTCATCGATGGTTGAAAACTTCCATACAGAATCATATGTTTCATCAGTGTACCACACAGTGCCATCAGGAGCATAATCCATTCCCCACATCATAGAACGACCCCCTTTAGGCCAAGAAGGGTTATCATATTCAGTAAATGTTTCAGTTGTAGGATCAAATTTTGCCAGGTTGCCAGTATTTGTTTCAGCAAACCAAACATTTCCATCATAATCAGAAACAATGGCCAAAGGATTAGTACACAGTGTAGGAATAGAAAACTCTTGAATGTAATCAGTAGATTTTGCATCACTTGATCCACAAAACTGAGCACGTTGATCATCAGGAAAATTATCAGCTGGAGTTCCAGTGATTGTTATTTCGGGCTTGTCAGTGGAGGAAGGACCACGATTAGACATAACACCTGCTGCAAGGGAGGTAGTCATGATCACCGCAAAAAATACAGCAACAATAACGCCTTTTTTCTTCATGTCTTAAAAAATATCAAGCCTCGTTATATCTTATTCCAAGCATGCAGGTTATAGTAATTTTAGATCAGCAGTTATTTTGTCAATTAAATTTTCAGGAGCTGGTCCGATTGATATACAGGTAGTGGTTCCAGGAGCAATCTGAGTATGTCCTGCATCAGTAACTTCAGACCAAGGAAGATTCAAATCAATAGCATGTTTTTTTACTTCTTGTAATTCTTTAATTCCAGATACTTTGAGTACAACTTTTTCTTGTCCACCCCACCATTCATCATACCATTCTGGATGGGATCTTCGCACATGTTCTGCACCAAGAACACAAGCGTGTCCTACTTGTGCAGCTATCTTCCCTTTTCCCATTTTTAGATCAGTTCTAACAACAATTACTTGTTTAATGTAACCCACAATCTAATCAAATACAGGCTTTATGAAAAACTTTTGATTTTCATTATATCGTGTCCTTTGAGTGCTATTTAATTCCAATACTAGTCATTGGAATTCATCCAAGTGAGATCCAAAAAACAGTCGTTAACCCACTAATAC
Source organism: uncultured Nitrosopumilaceae archaeon (assembly GCA_964490195.1). Taxonomy (GTDB): domain Archaea; phylum Thermoproteota; class Nitrososphaeria; order Nitrososphaerales; family Nitrosopumilaceae; genus Nitrosopumilus. Next base: position 586 of record CAZBBN010000003.1, on the reverse strand, counting down.
GATTCTACAACTCGATCAGATCTCCCTACACAAAAGCCTAGAGGATAAACTCAAAAAAAATATTGTGTGAGTGGTTAGGACCTGTCTTAAAGGGGGATCCCGAGATAGTCGCCAAACAAAAGTCAATACCACAACCAAAAAAAGCAGGAGTGAAAAGGACATTTTCTGATGCAGACTTTGAGGCAAAAGTAATTGAATTTGTAAAGCGTGCAAAAAATGATAATGATTGGGTAGAAGGAGTACTATAGCGAAGAGACAAAGTTCGTGAACTAAAAATAATTCCAAAACAAAAAACTTTTTGATCACTGAACACAATGAAATTCATGGACAAGTTAGAATATCTCAAACATACATACAAAAAGGAAGATTCCAAGATTGCAGCCAGAATGCTTGCAGTGCTAATGATTCTCAAAGAGGGTGAGGAATTAAATCACACTGCAAAAACATTGCGCCACTGCACAGACTGGGTACACAAAGGGGTTGATCGTTTTGAGGAACATGGCCTTGATGTCACCTATACTTTCTAACATGAATTTATCAACAATCCTTTTCTTCCATATACTTGAGCATGTCTAAATTGAATCAT
>CAZBBN010000002.1:0-24848 GCA_964490195.1 uncultured Nitrosopumilaceae archaeon | reverse complement strand
ACCAAAATAATGTTGAGCACCTGTATCTCTCACAATGAACATGTAATATGGAATACATCCCAATTGAATCTGTTTAGTCCACATTTTTGCCCACATTTCACCATCATCGTTGATGTGTGCTAAAAGTGGAGATTGTGTTCTAATTATTGCACCAGTAGATCTTACAGCTTTTATTGCATTTTTTACTGCGTCTGTTGATAATTCATTCAAATGATTAAAGTGACCCATGATTGCAAGATGTAATTCACTATCAACAATTTTTCTAAATACATCTAGCATTTCTTGAGAATCAGAATCTGTCAAAAATTTGTAAGGCCAATATGATAGAGCTTTTGTTCCAATTCTAATTGTTTTCAGATTAGGAAGTTTTGCATCTAGTAAAGTATCAACATATTTTGAGAAAATTTTTGCTTTCATGATCATTGGATCTCCACCTGTAAATAACACATCAGTAATCTCTGGATGTTCTTTAACATATTGTACAAGATGTTCTCCTTCCTGCATTGCAAATTTCATTTCATCCATTCCCACAAATTGAGGCCATCTAAAACAAAAGCTACAATATGCATGACATGTTTGACTTTGACTTGGGAAAAAAAGGCAGGTTTCTCTGTATTTATGTTGCATTCCATATAGTTTAGTCCCATCTTTCAATGTTGGAACATTAAGTTCCATTTGACCTGCAGGATGTGGATTTAGTTGTAAACGTATTTCATTTGCAATGAATGAAATTTCTTTTTTATCGGCATTATTTTTTAATGCTGTTGCCATTTTTTCGTAATGCTCAGGTTTTAGCATTCCTTTTTGAGGGAAAGTTAATACAAACATTGGATCATTAGGAATATTATTCCAATCAATCAATTGCTCAATAACATAGTTGTTTGCTTTAAAAGGTAAAACATTTCCAACGACTTCCATCTCAAATTGAGTTTCTTCTCGAAGATTTTGAATTTGTGGAATAGTACGAAAATTCGATAAAGTAAAAGATTTTAGTGATGGTGAATCATTCCAAACTGTTTCTTGATAGGTCATTTTGTAATTAGTAAGTTCACCCTTGTTAAAGGTTACAGGCTTTTCATGCATAAAATTTTTTAAATTTAATCAACATTTGTATTCCAGAGCAAAAAATTGATTAGAATAATGATTAAGTATGGTTGAAGAGGAATTATCACAGATTTCTGTAGGAGAGTTTGAAACTGTTTCACAGCTTATAGCATCATCTGAATCACTTCAAATCGCATTTTTCATTATGATAGTAGGAATAATTGGTATAGTTGTAGGCTACACAAAATTTTCATCTTGGGTGGCCTCACAAAAATTCTATTACAGGAGACCGATTTTATCGAGATTTATACGAAGAGCTGTATTACCATTTTTTGCAATTGCATTAATTACTACAATCAATGTTTACATACAAACTGGTGTTTTGTTAGAAGATGAATCGTTAGTTGTAAATGAAGGACTAACGGTTCAAGAAACATTTGCAAAGATTCTCAATACTTTTAACATTTTGGTAATAGGTTATACAATTTCTCATCTCATTCCAATTGTTCTTACTAAACGTGAAAAATCTAGATTAGAGAGAGAAGATTTTGATGCTTGGTTTGAAATGAGGGGATTTTTAGATGATGAAGATGAACTATTTCATAAATTGTACAAGTGGGTTCCACCAAAAATCTTACCAGAAGATATTGGGGAAGAGGAATTCAAAGAAATGCTAAAGACAAAAGAAGGTATGTTAAAGTTAGAGCAATTCCGAACAGTAAAAGGAAATCCAATTGGCGGATATGAAAAATTAGTTGACAATCCATTTGAGGAATGGAAAAAATCAGAACGTACAAAATATGAGAAATATTATCAAAACTGTATCACTGGTAACAATCAATCTGGAAGAAAATTAAAACCGGGTGCAAAACCTGAGGAGATATTTCCTATTGATATATGGAGAGAAGAGAAGAGAGCAAATGAATATGAACCATTAATTCCAAGTTCTCGTCCTCCAGGCTATGCAAAAAAGAAAAGAGAAGGCATTCCAAAATCTGCAAAACAAGTTCTTCCAATCGGAATTTTTATTGCTACAATTTTAGGAATTGTTGCTTGGTGGGGAGTTGATTTGATTGTACTTGCAACAGCAACCGGTGGATTAGCAATTGGTTTAGGTTTAGCATTACAAGAGACTATGCAGAATTATTTTGCATATATTCTCATTAGAAAAGATAAGATATTTGTCGAAGGTGAGCGTGTAAAACTTGATACAGGATATAATGGTTATGTACACAAAATTACGCCTAGAGTTACCTATGTTAGAGATGCATTAAATGAATCAGTTGCAATTATTCCAACAAGACAATTAGTTAATGAACAGGTAATCAACTATACACAGGGAATAAAGATGGTTCCCGCTATTGTAGATGTAGGAGTTTCTTATCTTAATGATCCCAAACAAGTTTCAGCTATTCTTATGAAAGTTGGGAAACGCGCAATGAAAGAAGTGGTTGATGGTAAAGGTAGACATCTCATTAGACAAATTAGATGTCCATACTTGAAACACAACCAACCAAGTTGTGGTTGTGATAAAGATATTCATATTGATATCAATCAGCCGGTTGTAAGGTTTAACCAATTCAATGATTCCGCATTAGATTTTTCATTATGGGTTTATGTTAGAGATTATGGCGCACAATTCAAAACTAAAACTGACATGAGAATAATCATGTATGAAGAATTCAAGAAATATGATATTAGAATTCCATGGCCAATTAGAACAGTATATCAGGGAGATGAAAAACGGGAACAAGAAGAGATCGATAAACTAAAGGATCAGAGAAATAAGGTTATTGACGAATATGGTATTGGAGATCTTGGTATCGGTAGTGGTGAGGATGAATAGATTTCTCAAAACTTAAGAATCCCTTCAAATCACATTTTTTTGTTGAGTAAATTATCAGTAATTTCAGGAAAATCATCTGAAGGTTTAGCAAGAAAATTATCTAAGAAAATAAAGGCAAATCTTGTCAAATCGGAGATCAGAGTTTTTGCTGATGGGGAAAGCAAGATTACGCTAAACGGTAAGTTATCTAAAAAAAAATCTGTTGTAGTACAATCAATTTATCCACCAGTTGACACTAATTTGATACAAGTGTTATCGTTGATTTCAAAAGCTAAGGAAATTTCATCTCAAGTAGTTGCTGTAATACCATACATGGGATATGCAAGGCAAGATAGAGAGTTTTTGCCTGGCGAAATTGTTACTATGAAAGTTCTCGGAAAATTATTCAAAGGTGCAGGTGCATCAAAAGTTATTGCCGTAGATATTCACAGCTTGATTGGATTTAAGCACTTTGCTATAAAGACAAAAAATGTAACTGCAATTCCAGATCTTGTACTACATTTTAAGAAATTGAGGCTAAAAAATCCCTTAGTCGTATCACCTGATCAGGGTGGAAAAGAGAGAGCAAAAGAATTTGCAAAAGAATTTGGATCAGAGTATATTGCTTTAGAAAAAAAGAGAGATAGAAAAACAGGTAAGGTAAAGATTCAAACTAAAAATGTAGAGGTTGCAGGAAGAGATCTTATTTTAGTTGATGATATGATTAGTACTGGAGGAAGTATTGTTAAAGCTACACAATTTCTTAAAAAACAAAAATGTAATAGAGTGTATGTTGCATGTACACATTCTCTTTTAATGAATGATGCAGAAAATAAGATTAAGAAAGCAGGAGTAACAAAGATTGTTAGTACAAATACAATTCCAGGTAAAACATCAATAGTAGATGTTTCAAATACAATTGCAAAGGCAATAGTATAATGCCAGAAACTTTTTTTATTTTATCTAAAGATTACCTAGAACTTGCAGCTGACGAAATAATTGCATTATCAAAAATGTATGATAGGTTTTCTAAAGTTAAAATAATTTCTAATTTAGTAATTATTCAATCAAAAACAAACTGGGAGAAAATTTCAAAGCGTGCATCATTTGTAAAAATTTCTGGTCAAATATTAAGAAAAATGTCAGGATTATTTTTAGATGAAGAAAATTCAAGAGTATTAAAAAATGCTAAAACCTTTGTTTGTAGAATAATCAATTTGTCATCCAATCAATTCAATATTCCTGAATTAGAGAGTTCTATGGGGGATATGATATCAAAATTTTCTCATGCAAAAGTAAAATTAGAAGATCCGGATATTACGATATATCTGATTTTTACAGATGAAGAAAACTTTTTTGGATTTTCAAAAAGAATTAAAGAAGAAAGCAGACCAAAAAAGATTACAAAATATCCTCATGAATTAGATTGGAAACTAACAAGAGTTATGATAAATCTAATAGGAATGAAGGAAGGTGAAACTGTATGTGATCCATTCTGTGGTACAGGTACAACTCTCTTAGAAGCCGAATCAATGGGAATTCATGCAATTGGGTTTGATTTTGATGAAAAGATGTGTACAATTTCAAAAGAAAATCTTATGGCAAATGGGTATAAATCAAAAGTTTTCAACTCAGATTTTCAAGAATTAACAAAAATTTCTCAAGAATTTGATGGAATTGTTACTGATTTACCATATGGAAGATCCTCAAAGACATCAGAAAAACCAGAGGAAATCCTGAAGAGATTTTTCTCAATAATACCTAAATGTAAAAGAATTGTAATCATGTATAAAAAAGAATTAGATGGTAAATTGAGATTAAAGGGACTTAAAAAATATGAAATCTATAGGCATAAAAGCTTGACAAGAACAATTTTGATAAAATGAAACTTGTATTTTTAGGAACATCAGCAGCTCAGCCTACTGAAAACAGAGGACTGTCCTGTATTTGTTTAGAAAGAGAAGGTGAAATTCTAATGTTTGATGCAGGAGAAGCGGCACAAATTTCCTATATGAAATCAGGTTTAGGATGGAATAAAAAAATGAAGATGTTTGTAACACATCTACACGGAGATCATTGTGTAGGGATTTTAGGATTGCTGCAAACAATGTCTATGCAAAATAGAACAGAAACTTTGGAAATTTTTGGACCAAATGGAATTGAAGAATTTATTGCTGCAAACATCAAAGTATTAAATTTTGGATTATCATTTCCTGTTTTAATCACTATTATTAAAGAAGGGAAAATTTTTGAAGATAAAAAATATTCAATTTATACTTGCAAAGCAAATCATTCAGTAATAGCATTCTCATATTTATTTGAAGAAAAGGATAAGCCGGGAAGATTCAATATTGATGAAGCTAAAAAATTAGGAATACCTGAAGGGGAATTATGGAATAAATTGCAAAATGGAAATGAAATAGAAATTAATGGGAAAATAATAAAACCAGATCAAGTATTAGGAAAAAAACGTCCTGGTAAAAAGATTGGTATTTCAGGTGATACAATGCCAACCAAAGAATTAGAAAAATTTTTTGAAGGTTGTGATTATCTTGTATTTGATTCTACATTTCTAGATGAAAAGAAACAAAAAGCACAAGATACATACCATTCTACTGCAAAGCAAGCTGCAACTATAGCAAAAGATGCAAAAGTTAAAAATTTGGTTTTAACACACTTTTCAGCAAGATACAAAGATGAAGTTGGGCATTTAGAAGAAGCAGGAAAAATTCATGATTCAGTAATAACTGCAAGAGATCTTTTAGAAATAGAAGTTAAATAAGATGTTTGAATTAATCAAAGATCAAATTAAGAGTATTAAAAAAGTTGTATTTGTAACAGGATCTGGAATTTCTCAAGAAAGTGGAATTCCAACATTTAGAGGAAAAGATGGATTATGGAGAAATCATGATGCAATGAAATTAGCAACAATTGATGCATTCTATGATAATTCAAAATTGGTTTGGGAGTGGTATAATGAAAGAAGAGCAAATATCTCTGCTGCACAGCCAAATTCCGGTCATAAGGCAATTGCTGAACTAGAAAAATACATCAAAGTAGTGGTTTTAACACAAAATATTGATGGACTACATCAAAAAGCAGGAAGCAGTGATGTATTAGAGTTGCATGGAAGCATCATTAAGATCAAATGTTCGGTTTGCGATTATAAAGAAGAAATGGTATCAGAAATTTCAGAAATTCCACCCTTATGTAAATGTGGGAATGTTTTACGACCTGATGTAGTATGGTTTGGTGAATCTTTGCCACAAGATGTTTGGCAAAAAGCTATGGTTTTAGCAAGTCAGTGTGATTTAATGGTGATTGTTGGAACATCTCTAGTGGTATCACCTGCAAATACATTACCTATCTATGCAAAACAAAATAATGCAACATTGATTGAAATTAATCCTGAAAATACTGAAATGTCATCTGAAATGGATTTAGTCATAAGAAATACAGGAGCCATTTCTTTACCTGAATTTGTATCATTGTTTAAAAAAAATTAAATTATTTTTGTAAAAATATGCCATTAATATTTGAATCAGAGGAATCACCTGGATTGAATACTGATGAAGAAACTATACCATAATCTTGATGATCAACAATCATATCTACATAGTAAGGGATTCCCGTTGCATCGTTTACAGTAGTTTCAAACATTGAAGTAAAATATGTACCAGAAAAAATTTCTTTTTCTGCAGTTCTAATTACAACATTAACACTGTTTGTTTTCCCACTAGAATCAGAATATTGAAGAAGGATGTCATCATCAGATTGTTGCTTTGTGGATAAAGAAAGTGTCTCATATGTTATTGGAGAATTAGTTTGTATTGCAGTTGGATTAGTAGATGGTGATGAAAAAGATGATGAACCAATTGATTTTGAATTTTGTGAAGTTGAATTAGTTACAAAGATATTCTTAATAGATTCAATAGGATTAAAATTAGAAATTTTTTCGTTGACAACTTTTTGAGAGGATTCTTTTACTTCAGAGATTTCATTGGAAATTTTATTTCCTGTTTGACTGATTTCATTAGAGATGGTATTGCCTGTTTTATCTATTATTTTATCAATTGAGCCATCAATTCTTTCTTCAACTGAATTTGAAGCTTTAGAACCCAAATTTGATACATCATTCTTTAAAGAATCAATTACGCTTGCAGAAGTTGAGGGAAATAAGATATCTATCTCATTAGAAAATATTATGCCTCCCAATATTAGAATACCCGCAATTATGCCTAATTTTATGAACATTTAATAATTATTCAAAAAAAATGATTTTAGATCCATACTAAAAAAAATAGTTAAAACAGAGTGAATTTTCTTAACTAAGTTTCGCTAATTTCCTAAAACAATCCAATCAATTATTCCATCAATATTTGATGAACTCAGAATTACTTTAATTGGTCCCAAAGGAGATTCATCTGCTTCTTCACAAATTGCTATTTGTTCAACAAAAGCTGCCTGTTTATTAAGATAAAACCAGGTTGTATCATTATCTAAATTTTTTTCTAGATACCGGCGGTAGATGTTTTGAGATTTTTTTGAATGAATTGTTTCATAAATTTTTTCAAATGATCTCAATTCTTTTGATTGAGATATAATTGAAAAAGGTTCAGTTTTGATTGTTGAGTATGGAAAAATATTTGAAATTGCTTTTTTAACTTTTTCAGGATCTTCAGAAGGATGTAATGTACTTGTCATTTGAATTATGCAATTAATGTTTGGAATTTTCATTCTATCCAACTTTGAATAACATCATAGGCATTTTTGATTAACTCATCTTTTGTCAAGCCAATATTAGATATTGCATAATCAGATAAAGCAATTGAATTGCTAATTCCAACTCCTAATTCGCGATTGTCTCTTTCTTCAAAGTGTTCTTTTGTTTGTGGATCATCTGATCTCCCTCTTTTTTGTAGAAAATCAAATCTTGTATCTGTAGAAGCATGAATTGCTAATAGTTTTACAGTACCGTATTTTCTTAATACTTGTATTTCATCATTTGATCTTACTCCATCTATTAGTATCACGTTGGCTGTAGAAGATTCTATTTGTGGTTTTACTAATTCTGCTATAGCGCCTGGACCATTTTTCTCTCTGAGTTCAAGCATCAATTTCCCTAGATTTGTTCTTGTTAATTCTAAATTTCTTTTTTTTGCTTCTTCCCTAACAGCATTTCCCATATTGATGATATCATATCCTTTTGATTCCAAACCTTCAGCAATTGTAGACTTTCCTGCACCAGGCATGCCTGTTAGGCATACAATTAGTTTTGTCATATACTGATAAGAAAGTGACACGTCTATGAAGTTACCGGAAATTATTATAAAGATACATCAAAGAATGTTATGATGCGAACTTTTGTAGCAGTAGAAATTTCAAATAATGATGTTATTCATTCAATAGAAAAAATTCAAAATGAAATTAATATCAATGCAAAACCCGTTGATTTAGAAAATTTACATTTTACATTACAGTTTTTAGGAGAGATTTCAGATGATATCTCTCAAAAAATTATTGATGCTCTTAATACGATTGAATTTTCAAGTTTTAAGATTAATTTGAAAGGAATAGGTGTATTCCCTAAACCTAAATTTCCAAGAGTAATTTGGATAGATACTGATGAAAAAGGAGGCAATATGTTAATTCAGCTAGCAAAAAAAGTTGAAAAAGTCTTAGAACCTTTAGGATTCTCTCCGGATAAACCTTTCAAACCTCATATTACAATATTTAGGATTAAAAAGAAGGTAGGAGATATAACAAAAGAATTGGATAGTCAAAAAATGACAGATTTTGGCATTCAAGAAATAGTTAGTTTCAAATTGAAAAAAAGTGAACTTACATCTAGTGGACCAATTTATTCTGATATAGAGGAGATCAAAGCAATAAAATGAAACAAATAATTAGTAAAGTATCTAAAAATGTAATTCCATCAAAAACAATTGAAAAATCAATAAATGAAATTGCTGATTTAGCATTCAAGTTAGTAGACAAAGAAATTAAAAAATATCCAGAAGTTATAGGATTAGAATTTGGAGGATCATTTGCAAAAGGTACTTGGTTATCAAAAGATGCAGATATAGATATTTTTGTAAGATTCAAAAAATCTACACCAGAAGAAAAATTTGAAAATATTTCAAAAAAGATTGGTTTTGATTCATTAAAAGAATATTATCCTTATGTTAGATATTCTGAGCATCCATATGTTGAGGCTAAAATTAAGGATACCAAGATCAATGTAGTACCATTTTATGATGTAAAAATTGGAGAATGGAAAAGTGCCGCAGACAGATCAACATTTCACACTAAATTTATGCAAAAGTCATTAACATTAAAAATGAAAAATGATGTAAGAATTCTCAAAACATTTCTAAAATCAAATAGAATTTACGGTGCAGAAATTGCAAAGCAAGGTTTTAGTGGATATGTATCAGAGGTTTTAGTTTTACATTTTAGAAGTTTTGAAAATATTATAAAGTTAATTTCGGAAATTAAAGAGAATCAAGTTATTGGAAAAACTCCAAAGAAATTTGAAACATCAATTGTAATAATTGATCCTATTGATAATAACAGAAACTTAGCTGCGGCAATATCTAATGAAAATATTGGGAAATTTGTTCTTATTTGTAGAGCCTTTAAAGATAAAGCTAGTTTAGATTTTTTTAAGAATAAAAAATCAAGAATATCAAAAAAGTATTGGGAAAATTTGTTAGTAATAAAATTTAATTTTAAAATTAGAAGCCCAGATATAATATGGGGACAAATTAAAAGAGCTACTTCATCATTGTCTACGCAATTAGAATTAGGTGGATTTAATGTATTAAGAAGCAAATCTCATACAGATCAAAAAAACGAAGTTTATCTATTTTTCTTCTTAGAATCTTCAACGATTACTCAAACATATTCAAAGTATGGACCGGATTTTTTTAGGGAGGATAGTTGCAAGAGTTTTATTTCTAAAAATCTTGGAAATACAGAATTAATGTGGGTTGGAAATAATGGAAAAATAGTTTCATTAGAAAAGAGAAAGCATATAGATGCAGTCAAGTTTATGTCAGAATTTTTGAAAAAGAATCTTCAGACAAGCATACCAAAAGGTCTTCAAAATGATTTCAAACGAGGTTACAAGATTTCAGTAGGAAAGAAAAATTTAAGCAAATCAATTAAAGAGGTTGCAAGTGAGTTAATTTCGACTGATGGCACACTCGTTTATTTCAATTAAGAAACTTTCTGATGAGCCATACTCAAAAATTATCGGATATCCAAAATCTACTAGTCGTCAAATAAAATCAAGAATCAGTGAATTAGAAAAATTAAAAATTAGATCAATCTCATTTTCAGGTCCCACTACAATTGGTAACCTAGCAATTTTAGGTAAAGGATACGTAGGAGTTGTGGTTCTAGCAAAAAAAAATAACAAATTGGTTGCTTTAAAAATTAGAAGAACTGATTCACAAAGAAAGGAAATGAAAAAAGAAGCAAGTTTACTAAAATTAGTAAATTCTGTTAATGTTGGACCAAAGGTATTAGTTGCAAGTAAAAATTTTTTGGTGATGGAGTATCTTGAAGGAATTAAAGTCAGTGAGTGGATTTATTTGTTAAAAGGTGTTGGCAGTGCAAAAAAATTAAAATCTACAATTAGAAAAATTTTAGAAGATTGTTTTAGATTAGATCAATTAGGTTTTGATCATGGTGAATTAAGTAATATTTCTAAACATGTTATAGTAGGAAAGATGAAATCTACTTTAATTGATTTTGAAAGCTCTAGTACTAAGCGAAGACCATCAAATGTTACATCAATTACTCAAGCATTTTTTATTGGATCAGGAGTAGCAAAAAAAGCTCATAAGATTTACAAAAATTCATCCAAAGAAAAAATTATTGAGAAATTAAAAAAATACAAACAAGAGAAAACAAGAGAAAATTTTGATGAATTATTAAAAATTCTAAAATTATAATGGGATTGGCAGGATTTGAACCTGCGACCACTAGTCCCCCAGACTAGTATCATACCAAGCTAGACTACAATCCCTTGTCTCAGAGGCACAAAATGAAATTATTAAATCGTCGTATTGTTTAATCAAATACATGAAAATTTGTAATATTTGTCACAAAATTTCAGCAACTGATCAAGATCATTTGGATTGTATTCAAAAAAGAAATATTGAACTACAAGATGAAGATTTTAAAAGTAACATTCCAGAAAGACTGAATTTATCAAAAAATACTCAAGATTTAGGTGTTGAAGTGAAAGCAATTTTAGAGCATCTTGCTAAAACAAAAGATGAAGATGAATCATAGCCATTTTGCTAGTCTTTCTTTTTCAAACTCAATTTTTTTAGAAAGATTATCTGCAGTTGATTCGGTGAGATTTGTTGAAGGTTTTGAATTTGAAAACATGTCAACTTCGATAACTGAAGCAGTATCTCTACCAGATTCTATAAAACAACCACCTTTTCCGTCAAAAAGTGAAAATTCTTTTTCAGATTGAATTTTAGAAATTATATTTTTAGCAACTGTAATACCTTCTCCCTCTGCAAAAACTCCTGCTTTTGGAACTGACATTGTTTCTACAACTGTTAAGTTGGTAACATCACCTATTGCAAATACATTTTCAAAGGATGTTTTGCAATTCCTATCTATTGAAATGAATCCAGGTTCTTTAGCTAATTCGGAATCATAAATAACTTTTGGAGCTATATGTGGTGGAATAGCTAAAAGTAAATCAAAATCAGCTTCACTGTTTTCAAAAATTAGTTTTTTTGATTTCACTGATTTTATTTTGCTTAAATTATGGAAAATAATTTTTTCAGAATTTACAAGTTCAAGAATTTGTTTACTCACTTCAGGACCTGCTATCGGTAAAGTAGTAGGAGCTGGACTGTAAAAATCAATTTGTATAGAATCACGTATTCCACGTTTTCTAAGCATAGAATCTATTAGTAGACTAGCCTCAAATGGAGCAGGTGGGCACTTGTAAGGCATCCCCATAATAGATATTGCAATTTTTCCAGATTCCATATTCTCTAGTCTGTCATGAATTTCTAAAAGACTATTGTGATCATATAGATTTAATCCATTTTCCACTAATCCAAGAATTTTTTGTGGAGCCAAAACTGTACCCATAGAAATTACTAGATAGTCGTATTCTATATTGTAAGATACTGTTTTTACATTTTTATTTTGAAGATCAATTTTTAGAATTTCATCTTTAATGAAATTGATTTCTTTTTTTGATAATTCATTTAATGAACCAATTGAATTTTCAAAAGTTCGTGTTCCATTAATTATCCATAATTTTGCAAATCCTACCATAAACCAGTCTTTTTTATCTATTACAGTGATTTTTACTTGTGATGAAGATAGAAAATTTCTTAATTCATTAGCAGTGGATAGTCCACCAAAACCTCCTCCTAGAATTACAACATGTGGGATTTTAGTCAACCTAACGTTCTTGCGTTGTAGGTCTTATCAAAATTTCATTTACGTTAACATGAGATGGTGATTCAACAGCATACAAAATTGCATTAGCAATATCTTCTGCTTGTAACGCTTCCATTTTTTTTGCATTTTCAATAAATCCTTGTAAGGATTCATCAGTAATGGTATCATTAAGTTCTGTTGCAACAACTCCTGGTTCTATACTAGTAACTCGAATGTTAGAACGTACACTAAATTCTTGTCTTAATCCCTCACTAAATGCTGCTATAGCATGTTTTGTTGCACAGTAAACACTTCCTGCTGGAAAAACAATTCTTCCAGCAACAGATGAGAGATTTACAATATGGCCAGATTTTTTGTCTTTCATATGAGAAATTACTGCGGCTGTAGAGTATAATACACCTTTTATATTCACATCAATCATTTTGTCCCATTCATCTACTTTTAGACTTTTGAAGAAACTCAAAGGCATCAAACCTGCATTATTTACAAGAATATCAATTGAACCCCACTTGTCTAAAACTGCAGTAGCAAAATTTTCACATTCAGATTTTTGAGTTACATCTAATTTTTGAAAAAATACTTCCCTACCATTAGCAGAAATTTTTTTTGCAAGTTCTTCCAATCTATCAATTCTTCTAGCTCCTATAGCAACTTTAGCGCCGGCCTTTGATAGTGCCAACGCAGTGGCAAGACCAATACCACTACTTGCACCAGTAATAATTGCTACTTTATCTTGAATCATCCAAATCTTTTAAAGAGATTATCATTGTAAAAATGTTTAGACATTAAAAGAATAAATTTTAAACAAAGTGATAGCACCTTTATTAAAAGAAAAGATGTAACAGAATTATGATATCTGAAAATTGTGCATATTGTGGAGATTTGACGGATATGCCCTTTCAATGTAATTATTGTAAGGATCCATTTTGCTCAGAACATAGACTTCCTGAAGAGCACAGATGCGTAAAACTTAGTCAGATTAGAGCAAGAAGATTTGGTGAGAAAAAAGTCATACGAGATGGAGGACCTAACAAACCTAATTTTTTCAAACGAATTTTTGGAAGATTCTAAAATCAATAAGGACTTTTGTCAGGGGATATTTTTGCACGTCTTCCTTGATAAATTAGTGCAATAGCAAGTGCAAACATCACCATTGCAGTTAACGGAAAATTCTTTGGGGCAGGCAAAATAAACCAATAGTATACTCCAAAACCAATAGATACAGATGCTTGGATCCATAATTTTACCCATTTTGGAGCTTTGGTTACTCTACTGATAACTTCAACAGTGAAAATTCCTATAACAGGATAAATTGTGTAAAACAAAAAATCAATTACATCAACACCTGTATGAGACATATAATATCAAAACAATATAGTATAATTTCTATCTAATCTTCCCAACGAATTTTGGTAGCAATATTTTTAGAAATTAAGGCTTGAGCATTTTCATAGGGAATTGTTGCAATATCCTCAGGTTTGAAAGGACCGTATTTTTCAAGATCAGCACCAACAATTTCATCTACTTTATTAAGAAATCTAATAACAATTTTCTTCGTCTTGTGATTTTGAGCTAAGGATTCAAGAAATTTTGATTTTCCATGAATTGTTGCAGAAATAATCATTTCTATTCTTTCTTTTTGTTCCTCTTTTGTATCTAAAATGAATTTTTCTTCATCTAAAAGATACCCAATTTTTATTTCAGAAGAGTTCAAAATTTTATCCAATCTTATATTTATCAACAATGATGATAATTCAGTTGCCATTTTTATCATAGCATCTTTAATTTTGTTTTCTACACCATCAAATTCTTGTTTTCGTAAATTTCCTATAAAATCAGCAAGATCTCGATAAAAGTTTGGATCAATTTCTAACAAGGAATCATTTTCAATTTCTCGTAAAACTGTATGATGTAATGAATTGATATCTATTTGATTTGATTCAGACATTTCTTACCTAATCCTTAAATGCTGGATGTATTTGTGTTTGATTGAAGTACAAAATTGCCCTATAAAGTAAGTCACGGTAAAGCAATACAAGTAACATATTCACCCGATGAAGTTTTCTCCAGAATTCAGCATGAAGGTATTCAATTTATCGATTTACAATTTACTGGTTTGACAGGTCGTTTTCATCACACTACAATTTCAGCTGATACGTTCACTCCTGAACAAATGAGAGATGGGTTACCTAAATTAGATGGTTCATCCATAGTTGGTTTTGCCAACATTAATGATTCAGATCTACTTTTAAAACCAGATCCAAATACGTTTGCAATAATTCCTTGGATGACTGAAAATAAAACTGCTAGACTTCTTTGTGATGTTTATTGGGGAGAAAACAGAGGAAGATTATCAAGGGATCCTAGAGGAATTTCTCAAAAAGCTGAAGAATATATCAGATCTCAAGGATTTGATTTTAGTACGTGGGGTCCAGAGGTAGAATTTTTTGTTTTTGATAGAGTTTATTGGGATGTTCTAACACCTTACAAAGGTCAATCCTATTCAATTGAATCAAAAGAAGCTCCATGGAGTCATGAAGGAGATGGATATCCAATGGGCTTACAGGAAGGATACTATCCTAGTACACCTCATGATACTCTAACACCCTACAGAAATGAATGTGTTAATGTTCTCAAAAATAATTTTGGAATATTATGTGACAATCATCATCACGAAGTTGCAACTGCTGGACAGTGTGAAATTGACATAAAATATGATTACATGACAAATGCTGCAGATGCTGCACAGTCATACAAGTATGTAATTAGAAACGTAGCACAAAAATATGGAAAAGTTGCAACAATGATGCCAAAACCAATTGCTATGGATTCAGGATCTGGAATGCATGTTAATGTTAGCTTATGGAAAGGAAACGAAAATGCATTTTTTGATCCAGATGATGAGATTGAATTAAGTCAGATTGGTAGATATTTTTGTGGTGGAATCATTAATCACGCAAAAGCACTATCTGCAATTTGTAATCCTACCACTAATTCATACCATAGATTAGTACCAGGTTATGAAGCTCCAGCATATATTGCTTGGAGTTCAGGAAATCGTTCTGCGATTGTAAGAGTTCCAAAACATTTAACAGGAAAAAATTATTCCCATCTTAAAAGACTAGAGTTTAGAGCGCCTGATCCTTCGTCAAATCCATATCTTGTATTTGCTGCCGTAACTGCAGCTGGAATGGATGGATTAAAAAAGAAAATGGATCCTGGAGATGAGGTTAGAGATGATATATTTAAAATGATTAAATCAGATAGAGCTAAAAGAGGAATAGGTATTCTTCCAAAAAGTCTTGGAGAAGCATTAGATGAATTGGAAAGTGACAGAAAATTCCTTAATTCGATTTATACAAATGATGTAATTGACAAAATCATAGAATTAGAAAGACGTGACCAACGTGAAATATCAATTAGGCCACATCCACATGAATTTTATCTATACTTTGATGTTTAGATTCTTCCACTAAGTACAAAAATGTAGTATAATGAAATTGCCATTAAGGTAAACCCTCCTCCAAGAAATATTTCTCGTTTCTTTTCAGATGTAGCAGCTTTATACAGTAAAACTCCACCTGCAAGACCTACAAACAATATTAAAACTCCAATAACTACATTATCAAAACTTGTGTTAGTAATTAATGGATAAAAAAATCCAGAAAGTAATGCAAAGAATGCAACAAGGTAAACGTACTTAAAACCTGCAAGAATTTTAGATGATGTTTTATTCAATATTGTTCGTAAATATAGTAATCAAATAAACTTTTGAAAAATTTTTTAAAAATAATTTACATCATTCCGCCCATGTCAGGCATTCCACCCATTCCAGGTGGCATTCCACCCATTCCAGGTGGCATTCCACCCATTCCAGGTGGCATTCCACCTTCTCCACCAGGTGGACCTCCAGCAGATTTTTGAGTAGCAATTACATCATCAATTCTGATAATCATGCATGCAGCTTCGGCAGCTGCAGACACTATCTGAAGTTTCACTGCAAGTGGTTCAATAATATCACTAGATTTCATATTTCCAACTTTTCCTTTCATTACATCAATTCCGGTCCATTTCTCACCTTTCTGTTGTTTTGAACGAAGAAGTGTAAGCGTATCAATTGGATCCATTCCAGCATTTTCAGCAAGTGCTAATGGAATTGATTCTAAAGCATCAGCAAATTTTTCTGCAGCTAATTGCTCTCTTCCTTCTAATGATTTTGCCCAACTTCGAAGTTTTGTTGCAGCAAATGTTTCAGGGGCGCCACCACCCGCAACGATTTCAGGTTTTAAAATTACATCTTTTACAACCATTAGAGCGTCATGAACAGAACGTTCAACTTCATCTACCACTCTTTGTGAACCTCCACGTAAAAGCAAGGTCACAGATTTTGGATGTTTACATCCCTCAATGAATACCCATTTATCTTCTTCAATTTTTCTTTCTTCAACAATTTCAGCACTACCTAGATCTTTTTCAAAGAGATCATCAAGGTTTGTAACTATTCTTGCACCTGTTGCTTTTGCAAGTTTTGTAAGATCACTTTCTTTAATTCTTCTAACTGCAATAATTCCTGCTTTTGCAAGATAATGTTGTGCCATATCGTCAAGTCCTTTTTGACACAAGACTACATTTGCACCAGAACCAATAACTTTGTCAACCATTGTCTTTAGCATCCTATTTTCTTCATCAAGAAATGATTTTAGTTGTTGAGGATTTGAAATATTGATTTTAGAATCAGTTTCAGTTTTACTAATTTCTAATGCAGTATTGATTAATGCAATTTTAGCTTCAGTAATTTTTCTTGGCATACCACCATGAACCACTTCTTTATCAAGTACTATTCCTTGTATAATCATAGAATCTTTAACGGAACCGCCTGCCTTCTTTTCTACTTTAATATCATCAATATCAACATCATAGTTTTCACCATTCTTTTCTGCTACTGCGAGTACTGATTTTACAATAATATCTGCAAGTTGATCAGCATCTTTTCTAACAAGTTTAGTTTGCATTGATGTTTTTGCAATTTTAGTTAAAATGGTTTTGTCATTTGCAGAAATTTTGTCTGCTATACTTTCAAGATGTTCTTTTGCTTTTCTTGCTGCTTTTCTATATCCATCAACAATAATTGTTGGATGTACATCTTGATCTATTAGTGATTCTGCATGTTCTAGTAATGCACCCGCTAAGACAACGGCAGATGTTGTACCATCTCCAACTTCATTGTCTGTGGTTTTAGATATTTCAACAAGCATTTTTGCTGCTGGATGCTGAACATCAATTTCTTTTAGAATAGTGGCACCATCATTTGTAATAGTAACATCACCAAGAGAATCAACTAACATTTTATCCATTCCTCGTGGACCCAGGCTGGTACGAACAATTTCAGCAATAATTTTAGACGCAGAGATGTTGTTCTTTTGTGCTTCTTGACCTTTGGTTTCTGAACCACCTTCTTTTAACAATACAACTGGCATATTTCCCTTTGAAGTAGCTTGCATACCCATAGATGCAAAATCTTCAGATTCCCCTTTTATACCTTCCAGATCAAGCTGTGAAAAATTTGATTGTTATCGGTGTTTTTAAATTGGGAAAATAAAGTTGCAAAATATGGCAAAATCTCAAAACAGGCAGTCTTATGATAAAATTTTTACAAAATTAAAGGAACACCATAAATGGTTTGAAAATTCAATTCCATTGATAGCAAGTGAAAATATTCCAAGTCCTGCTGTTCGTGAAGCAATAATTTCTGATTTTGGAAATAGATATGCCGAAGGATGGCCTGGGGAGAGAGTGTATGCAGGTTGTGTATACATTGATGAAGTAGAGTTCGAATGTATGAAATTGGCTAAAAAATTATTCAAGGCAAAATTTGCTGATGTAAGACCAATTTCAGGAGTTGTTGCAAATCTAGCAATTTACTCTGCATTTACTAATCCTGGTGACATAATGTTGGCGCCATCCATTCCTGCTGGTGGACATATCTCACATGGTAAAAAGGAGCATTCAGGAACTGCAGGATTAGTTCATGGATTGGAAATAGAATTCTATCCATTTGATGCAGAAGAAATGACAATTGATGTTGATAAGACTATGCAAAAAGTAAAGGATTTACAAAAAGCTAATCGTCTTCCAAAGATGGCAATGTTTGGTGGTTCATTATTCTTGTTTCCACATCCTGTCAAAGAATTATCAGATTTTCTAAAGAGTTACGATATTCATATTAATTATGATGCAGCTCATGTTGCAGGATTAATTGCAGGTGGTAAATTTCAAGATCCTTTGCGTGAAGGAGCAGACACTATGACTATGAGTACCCATAAAACTTTGTTTGGACCTCAAGGAGGACTTGTTTTAGGTTCAGAGGAACATGAAGAAGTTATTAAGAAAGCAACATTTCCTGGCCTTACAAGTAGTCACCATATTCATCACATGGCTGGAAAGGCAGTTGCTTTTGCAGAAGCTTTAGAGTTTGGAAAAGATTATGCTACTGAAGTTATTAAAAATGCAAAGTCGTTAGCAGATGCTCTAAATGATATAGGATTCAAAGTTTTAGGAGAAAGTAAAGGATTTACAAAGTCTCATCAGATTGCAGTAAATGTTTTAGATTATTCTGATGGTGGTAAAGTAGAAGCTGATTTAGAAAAAGCCAACATCATTGTAAACAGACAACTTATTCCAGGAGACATCAAAGCTGGAAGAAATTATTTCCATCCAGGCGGAATTAGATTAGGAGTTTCTGAAATTACTCGACTTGGAATGAAAAAGAATGAAATGGAAGAAATTGCATCTTTCATTAAAAATGTCGTTATTGAGAAAAAAGATCCAAAGAAAATACTTTCAAAAGTTAAATCTTTCAGAAAGAATTTTCAAAAAGTTAAATTCTGTTTTGACAACAAGTTAGGCGCTTATGAATATGTTAAACTCAGATAATCTTTAGGCATAATCTGTAAGTAGTGATTGATCTCCTTTGTTTTTACCAAATACTAATTCAATTTCATCTGATAGTGCATGTATTCTTCCTCGTTGATATTCACTGACATCGTATTTTTCAACTAATCTTTTTGCAAGTTTTAGATATTTTTCTACGGATCCTCTTGTAATTGTAGCAATTAGTTTATGACCACAAATACATGTCTGAATAAGAGGCATTCGACGATATGATTTTCCACATCCAGTACATCTAAAGTTTTGTCTAGCATATGCCCTAAGATTTCCCATTATGTCTGGAACTAGATGTGTAGAAATTACATTTGAAACAATTTCTGAAGTATTTACAGCATCAATCAAATCCGCATTTTTAACTTGCATATCAAATTTGTCTAGCATAGAGCCAAGTGTAGAATATGCACTACGAGATTTTGATGTAGTTAGTGAAGAAGTTGAATGTGTAAAGAAATAATCATAAAATTGTCTTTCAGTTTCAAGTCGTGATTTAATAATATCCACAGATGTGATGTCTGATGCTTTAACTTGATTAAATGTTGATTCAAAGAATTCTAAAGGAAATAATTTTGTAACTTCAAGATTGTGCGCTTGTGGCTGAGACTCATGTGGTAAAACTAGAGGTTGAACAAGTAATGGTGCATCCATTAACCCTCCTATTCTATCAGAAAGAAATTGTCTTGAAAAATTAAGTAAACTATCCATTAGAAGCATTATAGAATCAGCATCACCATCAGCATCTCTTCTTTTTGCTGAATGCCAATTGGGAGTCGCAAAACAAACATGAGTTTCAGTATATCCAATAATTCGTCCTACAATTCCAACAGAAGTGTGAGGTGCTAAACCAATAATTAGATGACCAATCAGTTCTTTGGAATTATTTACATTATAAAATGCAGATGTGCCATAAAATTTCTCTAAAAGCGTATCAATGTATTTACAAGTCGAAACAAGATATTTTCCACTTTCGTAAGGAATTATCACGTCTTGCATACGAAGTTCAATGATTTGATCTGAGTTTTCAAGAGGATTGCCATCAATGTCATGATAATATCCAAGTTGTTTTAATTTCTCAATTGAAGTACCAATCCAAGATGGTTTGAATTGAGTGAGAGGAGAATTTGTTGCATCAAATCTAACAGTTCCATCTTTGAAAGTTGTTAGTCCAAAGTTTTGTCGTGTTAGTCCTTTTTCTAGAGGTTCAGCAATTTTATCTTGATTGATTAGTTCTTTTACACCTTTGAATGGCTCTTTTGCACGAAGTCCCATTTTTTCTTGAGCTAAAAGCAATCTTGTCTTTAGTGGAAATTCTTTGTGTGAATGCGCAGGAGCTTTACGCTTACATTTTTCACAAAATGGTTCATTGAGGGTATCTCTACAATTGGTGCATCTATAGATAATTGAAGTTTTTACACCACAGTTAGAACACTTTATTCCAATTGAAGGCTCGTTGCATTTGTTACAAATTCTGTTAAAGATATTTGCAAAAAAGTGTTCATTTCTAGATGCCTTTAGAAGATCTCTTGTAGGTCCTCCTTTATCACTAACTGGAAATAAAACATGTGTTGGAGGTTTCATTTGTCTTGGAGCTGCTTTTTCGGGTCTTCCTATTCTAACACCAACTGAGGTTGAAAATTTATTTTTGATTTGAATGCCTGATGATTTTGATATTATTATCGGAACCGAAAAATCATTAATTATTGGTTTTTCTCTAAATAATAAATTAAAGAATATTTTTGCTTCTTGACTTTCTAGAATTATTTTTTGACTATCAATTTTATGGGGAGTTCCAAGATTTTCAAGAATTGCTTTAATTTTAATTGGATATTCAATTAATGTATCATTAACTTTTATTGGCTCCAAGAGCATAGTTAGATCTTCGGATGAAATTTTATCCCAAAAATACAGATAATGGGGATGAAGTGGAATTTGAAAATCAAGTGAAATTTTTATTGCTTCATCAACTGAAGGGATTTTACTTAAGAATTGTTTTAGATATTTAGATTCAATGTTTTGGATTTTTTGTTTTAGTTCCTCAATCCAGAATTCTTCAACATATGCAGATGGTATTAGTTGGGCATTATTTTCAAGAAAATCTCCAAATGAAATTAGAATATCTCCTAGATGTAATATTTTTTCGATTTCATTTTTTATTTCTAATGCATGTTTTACATCTCTAATTCTTACAACATCTCCATTATTCAGACGAACAGTTGGTGTATCAATAGAATCAACAAAAGCAACTGTGGCACCTTTTCCAGGAATGTCAATTTTGATTTGTGTTCCCACAGCTACTGTATGATCAAGAATTTCAGCAATTACAGGATGAATTCCAACTGCTGCAAACCCTGTATTGCATGCTCTACCATACCTTAATCGAAATCCACCTAGTTTGTTAGGCATTGATAATACTGATCTGCCTGTAATTACCTCACGCATTCTCTTAGCAGCTGCATCTTCTTGATTATCACCAGTCTGGATTGCTCCTTTAAGATCATTGAGCCATTCCCAGCCATCTAAATTGTATAATTCAATTCTTTTGAGAAGTTTTTTCGATCTTCCAATTAGTCCATCATTTAAAACACGTAATGCTCCACCTCTAACTCTATCAGTTTTGATTCGAGTCATGGACTTGTGATTTACAACTTCATAGGGATCTGTATCTACACCGTCTAATTCTACGGGAAGATTGGAAATTACATTTTCGATATCTTCATCTAAAATATGAAATTGGAAACTACTAGCTTCTCTTTCATATATTCGCAATTCTTCTACAAATCTACCTGTTTCATCATCAAATGAATTGGCTTGATATTTTGATAAACCAGCTGTTTTTCTTACATGATCTGCAATCAACATTGTTACAGCAGATTCTGTTCCCCCTGCTGAACGCATTGGTCCTGCAATTGAAACTGAAAGATACTCAGTGCCATCTTTGTTTTTCTTGATTTTTACTTCACTAATTCCTTGTAAAGGTGCAATAGTAACCCCTTCAGTAACAATTGCGAGACCTACACGAACCGCCAGATCAAGTTTTTCTTCTAAGGATGCATCTGGTAGAGAGTATTTGCCTAAAGCAATTTCTTTTGAAAGGATTAACGCAGATAGTTCTTTTCCATTAATTTTTAAAAGTTCTCTTAATGGATCTGCAATATCTATCTCATGCATCTTTGCAACTCGATCAGCCAGATCAAATGCAATTTTTGGCTCAATTATGCCTGAAGAATCTACTAAACTCGATTTTGCCTTTGCAGCATGCTCGAAAATTAAATATGTGTTAGTTGAAAGATTTGTGTAGTAGTCAAGATAATAATTCGGCATTTTAATTCCACTAATACGAGAAATTGCGTCGTTTTCAGACATGATATGTGCTCTATTACTTGCTTCTTTGAATTGCTTTTGCTATTTCCTGGAGTTTTTTGATACTTCCTCCTTTTTCAAGGAATGTTCCAATAACTAAAGCATCAGCTCCGGCTTGAACCAAACTTTCTGCGGTCTTGACATCTTTGATACCACCTCCAACAATTAGAAATCCATTAAATGCATGTCTTACAGTTTGAACCATTTCAGGAGTTACGTTGGATTTTGCTCCAGAACCAGCCTCCAAGTATACAAATCTCATACCAAGAAATTGCGCAGCTAATGCATACGCAGCTGCAATTTTTGGTTTTTCAAATGGAATTCCTCTAGCTGCACCTACAAACCAGGCAGATGTTCCTTCTCCAATTACTAAATAAGCAGTAGGAAGAGGTTCTAAACCAAATTTGAGAACACTTGGAGCTCCTAAAGCTTGTGCTTGAGTGATAAAGTAAGGATTTTCCGAGTTCATTAAAGAGCTAAATAGAATTGCATCAGCATCAGGTACAACGCCTGTAACATTACCTGGAAATAAGATAATTGGAATCTTAATTCCTTGTTTTATTCCTTTAACTACTTGAGCCATCTCAATTTGATCAGTAGCTGAGGAACCACCTACTAGGATTGCTGATGCACCTATTTTTTCAACATCTTTTGCAAGTTTACACGATGCCTCTAAATTAGATACTTCTGAATCAATTAATACGAATAGTAATGCATTTTTCTTTTTTATTTCTGATTTTAGGAATTTTTCAACTTTATTTTCAGTCATGAAATGAATTTGTAGATGACTCTTTAAAGTTTAATTGGAATGTGGTATACAGATTTGTATAGCTATGACGAAGTTAGAAGGATCTAATTTTAACAATATTATACGTAAAATTATCAAAAAATCACTGTTTACAGAGAGACAAATTGAAATTATTTTAAATCAAAAGGATCTTCTTGAATCCAATTTTTCTATAAGTAAAGGTGCGTATTACAGGCAAGTTGGGCAATCTAGAGATAAATTAATTGGATTGTTCTATTCAATTATACTTTTACGAGGTTTAGGCATACTTTTGCCTGATGATATTGACGTGATATCAAAACTCTCAGAGCAGATTAGTGTGATAAATGAGAGTGATATATTTCCTGAAAGAGAAGATGAAGTGATTAATGTGATAGATAGGCTCATTCGACAGGCATGTAATATGTGATATGTATGATGATGGTCATTTATGCTCACTTTAGTTCTTTGTGATAAAATGTGTGAGTTAGTTAATCTAAAGTGTGAAATAATATTGTTCAATCACGATAAATCACAACATAGGCGTAAAAGTTGTGATGTTAGTAGAGATTCCTGAGCCTGAAGTGATTTTAGGTGTGATTTTAGCATTTTTAGTCGGTTTAGGTGGATTGTATGTATACTACAAAATTCGTCCTTTCGTTAAAACTAAGAATGAAATGTTTGATGCATCACAATCTGAACGTTTAGAGTACTATGAAAGACAATTAATTGATATGAAAATACGCCTAGATGCATTAGAAATACAGGGAATTGAACATGAATCAGAGGATCCAAACTTGGAACTAAAGCAATTCTTAGAGAAATTAACCAAGCATGAAGTTCATGAGAAACCAATTGAAGAGGTCATTACTTCTGAAATCAAACAAGAGAAACCCATTTCTATGCCTAATATTCCAAATATTGAGCATACAAACTCAACCAATTATGTGTTGCAACTAATCACAAACAAAGCTATGACATCACGTGATATTCAAATCACATTAAAGAGAAGTAGAGAGCATACTTCAAGATTAATGAAGAAATTATTTGAGGATGGTTATGTTCAAAGAAATACAGAATCAAAACCATATACATATTCAATTACTGAAAAGGGATTAGCAAAGGTTAAAGAAATTCAAACAAGTCTTTTAATTGCATAAGAAAATTTTGAGTTTTTTGGAATTTGTTTTGTAATTTTTTAACATAAATTACATCAAATCAAGCCTATTTTATTATAAATTAATAATTATATATTTTAATAATTTATATATATTATTAAATTATAATACAGTTATGTCCGTACAAGAAAATGAAGTTTTAGTAAAAATTACTTCTGCAGGAACAATTTCTATTCCTAAACAATTTAGAAAATATATGGATATCCAAAAAGGTGAATATGTTAAAGTGATACTTGGAAAAGATAGAATATTGATAAGAAAAGTTATCATTTCTTAGATGATA
>CAZBBN010000001.1:29099-31178 GCA_964490195.1 uncultured Nitrosopumilaceae archaeon | reverse complement strand
ATATTCTTCTAGTATCTCTACCTGAAGACGAATCCTAGAAATTTATTCGTCAAACATTAAATTCAGTATTTGATAATTTTTATCATGTTGTTTTTTTCCATGATGATCTCATTGATTCTGCTTTCTGCATTTGGTGAATCCATTCCTGATTATGATGCGCCTTACTCACCAATTTTTACAGATAAACCGTCATACACTTGGACTGACAAAATAAAAATGACTATCCTTGCTCCAAGCTGGAATACTGATAGAGACTTGATTGATTCAATTGGAAATGATGATGATCATCCAATTAAAATTTCTACAAGAGAACATTCACTTGAACCATATAGATTTACAGAGACTGATGTCAATTCAGGAATTTTTACTGCTGAGGTAATCCTTACGGGATTTTCACATGATGCAAATGGGGATGGTATTATTGATACCACTCCAAGAACTATGGGTAATGGTCCTACCAATGGATTTTTAGAAGTTGATAGAGATTCTGCAGTAACAATATCTTTTGAATTTGCTGACGGTGTGGTCTTAACCGAGTCTGTCCCTATAAGTTGGAATGTTGGGACAATTCAATTTATGCAAGAAATTTTTTTCTTAGATGACACTGTGACTATACGCGTAGTTGATTCAGATATGAATCTCAATCCTGAAGCACTTGATCATATTCCGATTCAAATTTATTCTGATTCAGATGTTGCAGGAATTGAAGTTGATGGCATTGAGACATCAGAAAGCTCAGGAATGTTTGTTGCCTCGATTTCTTTAACTCAGACCTCCGCCTCCAGCGGAAATCGACTTTATTTTATACCTGGTGATAAAATTTCTGCAAAATACGATGATTACACATTACCAAAACCATATTCAATTTCAGACAATCTGCCGATTGAAACTTTTGCCTTAGTTGATTCATCTGTTCCTCCAATAGAAAGACTAGAAAATCTACCAATAACGTTTTCTGATGCACTTGGAAATTCATTAGAGTCATTTTCTCCAAATAATCAAATGCAAATAGTTGGAACTATAGTTAATCAAAATGAGTTTAATCAGAAATTTGTTTATTTATTTCAAGTAAAAAATGAAAATAATTTTGTAGAATCGATTTCATGGGTTCAAGGTGAATTGTCATCTTCACAAAGTCTTAATGTTTCTCAATCATGGATTCCTCAAAAGTCTGGGACATATCAGATTGAAACATTTGTCTGGAACTCTCTTGGTGATCCAAATGTTTTGGCGCCAACAATGTCTGCTCTGATCACAGTTGAATAAAAAGTATAATTTCTACGTGATTATTAAATATAAAATTATAAAATTTTTCATGTGTTAGGATATTTACTTGGAATAACGTTAGTGTTAACAGTATTATCGCCTTTCGTTTTTTCAGACGTTTTTGCTGAAATTTTTGTTGTAAATACTGATAAACAATCCTACAACATAGGTGATTCCCTTACTGTTTCAGGTGAAATACTTGATTTTGGGATGCCTGTCATTGCTATAAGCATCTATGATCCTGATGGAAAAATTTTATCTGCAAACAATCTGGAAATCTCCCCTGAACAAACTTTTACCAAAACTATTCATCTTGATTCTCCATTTTATGAAAAAACTGGAGAATACAGAATAAAATTAGACTATGGACAAATCTCTGCAAATAATTATTTTGTTATGGGTGATGACTCCTCAGAATCTGAAATTCCTGTTCAGATAAATACAGAGCCAAAAGTTATTCTTCTTTACACTGAAAAAAAACAATATTCTGACAATGATGTAATTAACATCACAGGTCTTGTTTCTACATTGGATTCTCCTACAGCATTGATAGGAGTCTATGATCCATATGGAATGCCTGCAGGATTTTATTTTGGTGCAATAAATTCTGATTTGGAATTTTCAACTAGTTTTCTTGTAAAAGATGGTGTAAATTTTAGAACCGAAGGAACCTATTCTATCAAAGCTCATTATGCAGAGTCAGAAGCCATATCTTCTTTTGAGTATCATAAAGAATCTCATAGTGTAATTGATGAAACAATTGATGAAACAATTGATGAAACAATTGATGAAACAATTGATGAAACAATTGAT
>CAZBBN010000001.1:28784-28999 GCA_964490195.1 uncultured Nitrosopumilaceae archaeon | reverse complement strand
GCCTCAAATCCCATTGATGAATCTACAATAAAAGAAACTTTTCAAAAATCAGAATCAAAATCTGAAAATGATTCAATAATTAAAAAAACTATTGAAGATAGTCCTCAAAAATCAAAAACTTCTGAGATTCAAACAATAAATGAAAAAATACATCCAAAAAAAATTACTCTGACTGAAACTAAAGAACAAACTAATCTCACTGTTGAAGATATTGA
>CAZBBN010000001.1:16766-28684 GCA_964490195.1 uncultured Nitrosopumilaceae archaeon | reverse complement strand
AAATTACTCTGACTGAAACTAAAGAACAAACTAATCTCACTGTTGAAGATATTGAATTGGGACTAATACTAAATCAAATAAATTTGGAATGTGATACCAGTGTGTTTACTGACACCATCTCATATTATGATGGAATGGGACCTGCATTGTATAGATTATGTGATTTTGATGGCTCTTTGAATTTCTTTAATGAATCATTAATTGATAATTCAAACAATGTAGAAATTCTTGTTAACAAGGGTTCTGCCTTAGGTAAATTGGGATATTTTACTGAGGCTATTGTGTATTATGATCATGCTCTCAAAATTGATCCTGAATTTTTACCTGCCAAAAATAATAAAGCAAATGCTCTTGCAAATTTGAAGGATTATGATAATGCAATTTCATTATATGGAGAAATTTTAAAGAAAAATCCAAACTATATTTCTGCAAGAAAAAATCTTGAAATTGCATTATCTCTTCAAACTTCAATTGTAACATTGGTGGATGAATCTTTAGAACCAAGTATTGAAAAAACAGTTTACTCTGAATCTATTTTATCTGAAGTAACTAATTCAATTAATGATGAAAAGGAAAAATCAATTACATTTTTTGATGAAATTGGTGTAGTGTTTTCTACTTTGGGCTCTGTGTTTAATTTCCTGAATTGATTTTTTCTATCAGTGTATATGATTTTTCAATAAACCTATAAAGCCCTGTGGTGACGATCGATTTAAGGAAGCATAAATGAGTAAAATACTTGAAAAATCATTAAAGGATGCCCGAAAAGAAGATCAGTTAACAATGGGTACAAAACAAGTTTTTAACTCTATAAAAAATTCTAAGCTAATTGTATTGTCTCAATCGGTGAGTAAAGAAATGGTTGAGAAAATTGAATCAGATGCAAAAAAAGAAAAAGTACCTCTAGTAAACTTTCAAGGAACTTCAGTCGCATTAGGAAGATTATGTGGCTTGCAATTTAGAATTTCAACAATTTCATTCACATCAATAACAGATGCAAACATCAAATCAATTCTAAAAGATACAGAAGCTGAGGAAAAAAAATGATTAGTATTATTGTTAATGAAAGTTTAAATGAGACGATTCTTGTCGGAGATAAATAGGATTTCTAATGACACAGTCAATTAAACTCACTACAGATCAAATGCGAATGATGTCTCTTTTCCAAAATGTTACTGGTGCAACTGCACGTGATTGTGTCGAAGATGAAAAACAAGATAGAGTGATTTTTGTAGTAAATACAGGTAAAATGGGATTGGCAATTGGTAAAGGTGGTGTTCATATCAAATCCTTACAAAACATTGTTAAAAGAAATGTAGAACTAGTGGAATATGACGAAGATCCGGCAAAATTCCTGTCTTCTTTGCTAAACTCAAAACTAATTTCTGAAGTAAAAATAAATACACGAGCAGATGGGACAAAACAGGCAATCGTTATGGTAGACCCAAGAAAGAAAGGAATTGTAGTCGGAAGAGAAGGTAGAAATGCTGAGAAAGCAAGACTTCTTGCAAAACGATATTTTGATATTACTAGCGTACTGATTAACAGTCCTGAACGTGCCACTATGGAGATGTAAGATATGCGAAAATCACCACTTGGATTATTTGCTGGCAGGGTTTTAACTACTAAAAAGAAGAGACAAAGATGGGCCATCTCTACATACAAGAGAAGAAAACTCGGTATTGATAAAAAAGCAGATCCGCTTGGAGGCGCTCCACAGGGACGAGGTATTGTTTTAGAAAAAGTGGGTATTGCTGCAAAACAGCCAAACTCTGCTATTAGAAAATGTGTTAGAGTTCAACTGATTAAAAATGGTAAAACAGTTACAGCATTTTTGCCAAGAGACGGCGCAATGAACTTTATTGATGAACACGATGAAGTTCACATTCAAGGAATGGGTGCAACACAAGGTGGTGCAATGGGAGATATTCCTGGTGTTAGATTCAAAGTTTTCAAAGTTAACGGTACCTCACTTCATGAATTAGTAATTGGAAAGAAAGAGAAACCAAGGAGATAGAAATGGCACAAACTAAAAACTTGTTATTATTTAGAAAATGGGATTTATCTGACATTGAAATCAAAGATCCTGGACTAAAAACTGCTATCTCTTTGAGAAAACAAATTTTGCCTTACACTTATGGACGTTCAGCTTTGAAGAGATTCAACAAAGCCGATGTTAACATTGTTGAGCGACTAATCAACAAAACAATGCACTTTGGAAAGAAATATGCAAAGAATACTGGTAGAATGACTGGTAAGAAGACTAAACTTCTCAACACTGTAAAAACTGCTTTTGATATTGTCGCACTAAAGACTGGACAAAACCCAATTGAAGTTTTAGTTAGGGCAATTGAATTTTCTGCACCAAACGAAGACACTACTAGAATTGTTTACGGCGGTACTGTTTATCATGTATCCGTAGATGTTGCTCCAATCAGAAGAGTAGACTTGGCACTAAAATTCATCTCTGATGCAATCAAAGAGGCCACATTTTCCAATCCAAAGCCAATTGAGGAACATATGGCAGAACAACTAATGCTTGCAGCAGCAAATGATCCTAATGCTCCTTCTGTAAAGAAGAAAAATGAGCTAGAAAGAATAGCACAAGCATCTAGATAACTAATTTAGTTAGAAATTTTTCCAGTAGCCCGAGGCAGATTCGAACTGCCGTCTCCGCCTATCCACTCTTGAGATCCAGAGGGCAGAATCCTTGACCACTAGACTATCGGGCTACTTGAAGAAATTTTGCTGTTTTGGAATATATTCATTTGTTGTTGTGTTTGGAATTTCTGTTATGAATTATTTTTGTGGATATTTTCATTGTAATTTACTATGATCACTTTATTCTAACTTCATGAATTGCAGTTGAATAATCACACACGGCTTTTAATCGCATATATGGGATTAATCTGTAATGAATTGAATAAATTTCTCCTTCCTTTAACAAAATTCCTTTTTGCATTAATGATACTAATCCTCTTGATGGAACATTGATTGAAATATTTTGTTCTTGACATACTTGCTGACGTTTGTTTTGAAATTGCTTTAGTGTAAATGATACATCATTGACTTCTAAAACTAGAGGCCAAATAATTTCACTCCACACCCATCTTCTGTTTTGTGTAGCTGAGGCATGTTTTCCTTTTTCACTCAACATTAATAACATCACCAAACGATGTTATATCTTAATAGTTGTCTCAAAACGAAATTGAAGAATCATTAAACTTGTTGGAAAAAGATTGGGATGTTGACCCAATTTTACGAAAATTCATGCTAGGCAAAATCACTGATGTATCTGACTATCCGCTCAAAGTTAAAGACGTAATCTTTCATGTACCGTATCTTAATTCTGAAAAAAAATTCATTTTGTGGAAATGCTTTTGGCCTGACTGTCACAACTGCTGCGACAGACAAGGTAGACTCCCACTAACATCAGATGACCTGATAACAATTGGAAAAGGTCTAAAATATCAAAAACCTTCTGATTTTATAAAAAATGAAACACTCACTGTAACATATCAGGAACCTGGACCCTCAGGACAACTAACTACCATGACTACCATTAATCTGAAAAGAAAAAAAGATGAGATAGAAGCCGATGATGGAACCCACATCTCTTGTAGATTCTTAGATGAAAAGGGTGGGTGCAGCATGCATCCTGACAGACCTGGAGTGTGCTATCTCTATCCATTTTCTAGCTGGCTTGAAAACGAAAAAGGTACAGCACGTGTTCATGCCACCTACCAGTTTACGGGTGACTGTCCTGGATTTTACTTGGCAGAAACTTTAGATCCGATGAAAGATGAATTCAAGGACTACTCCAAAACAATTTACGATTACAACATGGCATCAAATAGGACCAATAGAGAAGGGTTTGGCTCTGTTAGTTTTAGTTAGGCTTTAGCCACTTTCATCAAATCTGCAATTTTGATATTCATTCCAAATCTGTCTTCATTCTTTTTCATGTAACGAAATATTGCAATAAAATCTGGTAATGCCTTGAAAAAATTAAAGTCCTTGTGAATTTTTGCTCGAACAAAATTAAACACCTTAGCATATACTTTATAGTGCTCCTCAACTGCTTTCTCATATGCTTTGAAATCATTCATGTTTTCCAAAAATATCTCAACACACTGCATTGATGGAATAATCCCTTCACCCAAAAGTGCATACACTGTTCCAATTGATTCACCAACGCCAACTGCTTTTCCTGAATAGTATGGCTTGCATCTATCTGGTGTTGCAAGTCTGATTGGTCTGCCCTTTGTTGCAATGACTTTACCTCCGTGCTTTTGCAAAAATTCGTCAGTTGCCTTTATGTGATTTTTATTGTAATCCCCTGCTCCAATATGTGCCCATTTCTCTCCTAGTGGGAAATACCAAAAGTATCCTGACATTCCTGGAAATGGCTCGATGTAAAAGTCATCATAAGGAACACCGTTTTCATATTCTACCTTGTACTCGTATGTTGGCAGGAAAAAATCTTCCTTTATCTTTGGCAGATAAACTCTGTTAAAGCCAGTACAGTCAACTATCATGTCATACTCTTTTTCTAATTCTTCTAGTTTTGGTGCTTCACCATAAATTATCTTTGAATCTTTGATGAAATCTTTGATTAATCCTAATTTGTTATATGTACACAATCCTTTCAATCCGATATCAAACTTTACATCATTGTTCATTTTGACATGCATGTTTTTGCCATCATGGATTAGAAAGTCATTAAAGTCTCTATCAGTCTTTTTACAAAAATCTGTCAGTACTGATTTTATTGTTCCCCATGCACAAATCGAATCGTGCTTCTCTTCGGTATTTCTTTCATATCCTACAACTTCGTGCTCTGAGTCCTTTAGCCTGGCCATGAGATAAGATCCTGCAACACCCATTCCCATTACTGCAATCTTCAAGATGATTTGCGATTTCCTTTTGCCTAATAAATACACTATCTGGAATTTTTGTCAGTGTTAAGTTGATTATCACTAGTAGGAAAAAGTAGTACCAGTTAAATATGAAAATTCCATATTGATTTTGAAAGGTAAGTCTTTCGTCTGATTACAATAGTTTCAGACCTAAAGATAATCGCTGTCATCAGGTAACAGGTGTTTCTGATCTTAAGCGACGAGCTGTCATCAACATCCTTTCGGGAGTTGATCTTAAGCTCATTCACCTTTTCATAAAGTTAAATTTGGTAACACGAGTTGTGTTACCATGGATACCTTTAATGCAATAAAGTCTCGTCGTTCAATTAAGAGTTTTAAAAATCACGAAATTACTAAAGATGAAATTGATCAAATATTGGAAGCTGCAATATTATCTCCGACTTCATACAACATTCAAAATTGGAGATTTGTAATTGTTACAGAACAAAAACTCAAAGATGAATTTTGTGAATTATCCTACGGACAAAGACAAGTTGCTGAAGCTTCTCTTGTTATTGTACTATGTGCAGACTTGAAGGCCTGGAAGAAAAATCCCGAACGCTACTGGAAAAATGTTCCTGAAGAATCTCGAAATTACCTAGTTAATAGAATCAAGCAGACATATTCAGGGAATCCTGAACTTGAAAAAGAACAAGCAATTCGCTCTTGTGGTATTGCAGCTCAAACAATAATGCTTGCTGCAAAATCTATAGGCTATGATAGCTGTCCTATGGAGGGATTTGATTATGCAAAGGTTGGAAAACTCATCAATCTACCTGACGATCATATTGTTACAATGATGGTAGTGATTGGCAAGTCTGCAAAAGATCCTGCACCACGTGGTGGACAGTTACCCTTGTCTGATATAGTCTTTGAGAATTCATTCTAATGGATTATGTTTGCAAAAATTATGGGACAGGCTGTCGAGCATCTCGTGGAATTGGAAGAAATCATCAACTCTGTGATAAATGCGACAAAATTAGACAGAAGCAGAAATACAAAAAACCAAATTAAACTCCAATACGCTTAATTTCATTATTCTTGTACCTGGTTTGTAATTGACTTGTAAAAAATGCGATACTGAATTTCATGTAGAATCAGATAAAAAATTAATCTGTGTATATTCTGACATACTCTCCACCCTGAAGGGTTTGAGCTTTCCCGTTCACATCTGTAAGGTTCAGTTAAACCTACTAGACGAAGAAAAAAGAGTCAATGATCAAAGAATCAAGAAACTTGAAGAACATAAGAAATTGAAATATCTCCCATCAGAAGAAACCATGAAACAGATAGAACGTAATTCACAAATTGAGTATAAAAAATGTGATGGAATAATTAAAACGATGAATTCTAAAGTTAAATTCTAATTTCTTCTTTTTGTTTTGTTCATCTTTGATGCAAGTATAGATTTGCATTCATGGTGGAATTAGATAAATATTGCCTCAAAATTATGGATTTTCAAATGGGGAAAAGACTTACAATTGTATTGGATGATGAAATTGTCAAAAAATTGAGAATTATCCAAGCAAAGAAGATTAGTAAATCAGAAAGTGCTGTGAGTTTTTCAAACATAGTTAACACTGAACTTAAAAAAATTCTCAAATAGATTACAAACTCTGTTGATTCACTTTAGTTTAAAAATTAATTTTTCACTAGGCTCTCAAGAGATAATCCATAATATGGTATGTCTCCAGTAAATTTCTCGATCAGTTCTTTTTTTAATTTGTACATCTCTTTTTGCGTTTTCATGTTTGCATTAATGATTTACATTCTGATAATGTTGACTTTGCAATTTCTGTACACCCATAGTTAATAGTCTGTCTTTGTTTTTTTTGTTGTCACTATAACCTGCTCTTTTAGGCTCGATTCTTCCTAGATACTCTCTCATGATTTGCAATATGTTGGGGTACGACACTGAGGCATACGCCCAAGTAATGTTTTATCATTTCGAAGAGAGGAGTCGAAAACCATACTGCAAGCAAATCATGAAGTTTTGTATTATTTATGCTAAACTGATTTCACGAGATTGCAGTATAATTCGGGTTCAAGTTATGAATTGAGAAAAATAAATCTTGATGTAAAAGACCAAGACTATCTGGATTTTTTGAGCAACTGCATTGAAGAGGAGTTGTTAGTTGAGGAGAAACTTAAGAATATTATTCACTATCATCTGATTACATACAGAAATGGAGCAAAGATGAGACATCGAAAACAATGTGGGATTTCAGAAACCGACAATATTTTCTATAAGCTGTTTGTTGTTTTATTGTGCATTGTAATAGTATCTGCAAACAATACGTTGCAAAGAGCAACACCCTAGAGGGTGGCAGATATGAGCAAGGTCAAAAGCGATGCCCTGAATGTGAAGTATTCATTTTATGGGAGGGTTTGTGGTGTCCTTGTTGTGGTAGATTACTGCGAACAAAACCACGGGCCAGGAAATTAAAAAACAAATTGTCTCTGAGTCGTAGATAGGACTTATTCTTTATTTTTCAGATCTTAAATTTGTCTAAATGATGTTGATGAACGTTTATAGTTTCTATTCACAAGTAATTGTTTTGAAATTGCCATTACAACTACTAAATGAAACGGTTTTATGATATGGTCTTTGACCTCTCTTGACTTTACTGCAGCATCAATTATCTCTTTATTTTCTTTTGTTGAAGTAACTATTATTTTTGCATCAGGATCAAACTTCATTATTTTCTTGATTGCCTCTATTCCGTCAACATTTTGCATCCTGATATCCATTATCACTACATGTGGTTTGTAAGACTTGAACATGGCAATTACACTCTTCCCCATTTTTTGCTTCATAAAAGAAATGACCAATATTGCCATCCACGAGTAGTCGCTTGATTTTTCCCCTAAACGATACTGAATCATTAACTATCAAAATCTTGCTAAAACGTATTGGATTCATACAGTCACAATTTTGCTGTCAAATCATAGATGTTAATGTGCTGTAAGCTCAGTTCATTCAATCACAAAAAATGAATCTCTTTTTTATCAATATCCTTAAGTTTGCTCACAAGTTGCAAAAATGATGGGCAAACTAGTTGCAATAGGAATTGTCATTCTTGTAATATTTCTAATTGTAATTGGATTGTTTGCATACTCTTACACCCAACTCTCAGTAAATCTTACTGATGTAAAATTTCACAGCATTGATTGGGATTCTTTGTCCTGGGATAAACTGCTGGATCTTGGACTCTCAACTCTTACTGGGGATTGGTTTGGTGCAGCATTTGAGCTAATTGATGGTGTGAATCTAAATTTATTATTTGGAATTTCAAATAACGGCATTCTTCCAGTGTATGTTCCTGATTTGTACTATGACATTTTGATTAATGGAATTTTAATTGGAAAAGGCAATAGTGATTTGGACCTTACAATAAATCCTGGAGAAAACAAAATAATCACATCATTTCAAAACATCAAAAAAGACAGCATGTACCCTGCTATTTCCTCCATAGTTGAATCGCAAGGAATAATGGAAATTAAGGTAAGGGGAACGGCATATTTTGAATTCTTTGGGATTGGCATTCCTGTTCCCTTTGAATCCTCAAAGTCAATTTCAATTTATGATGAAATACGAGATAGAATCAATAAGGAAATTCAGAAAAACAAACTGCAAAACTCTGTGATATCTTCTGTTGGAAAATCAATAGAGAGTACTATTGGTGGATTGGTAAATGATTTGTTTGGTAATGATGAGTTGAATCTTTCCTTGTCAGGCCAGAAATTTGTAGACTCTATCTACAAAGTAAACCCTGGAACATACACCTATGTTGCATTTTCTCTTCCCTGTATGTCTAAAGTGCAAGGTGGGTTTACTGCCAATGATTTGCTTGGAGATGACATTATTGTGTTAGTAGTTGATGATTCAAACTTTGATAGATTTGAAAATGACAGGGAAATCTCTCCATTTTATGACAGCGGTAAGACAAAGTCTGGGGAATTTGATCTGACTTTGGAGGCAGGTGACTATTACATTGTAATGTCAAACCAATACTCTATACTTTCTACAAAGACTGTCCAGTTTCAGGCAGCATCACTTTGTGTTTGATAATATCATCTGTGAAATTGAGAAATAATGCATGTGAAATTTGAACAGAATATTTCCTATATACTAAATTATTATCAAAAAATTATGGATATGGCAGAACTAGATGAATTCATCTATGAATTTCATGAGCGAGTTTTGGGAATAATTCCTCCAAAGAAAAGATGATTGGTTTTATTGTGCATTTAGCGTTGCGATAATTTTTTGCACTATATTGTCATGATCTGATAAAATCTCAGTTGATAGCAGTATGAGGTCTTTTTCATGGTAAATAGTAATCCACTTTACACTATCTCGTGACTCTACTGCCCAGTTTGTCTTGCCTAGTTTTTCATCAAACACTGTGTTCATTTTTGCTTTGAGCAGTGCTTCGCGGTGTACCAGCTTTGTTTCAGGAACTGTAAGTTGTGGGACAATTCCCTTTTTTCTGTCATATGCCTTTAGTCTGCCACATTTGCAGAGTACCCCTACAAACCGTATTGTCTTATCAATGCTTAAAATTTCCCCGCATAGTCGATTTTCTTGCCTTAGTACTTGCACTGTTTTAATTTATTTTAAAAAATTAGAGGTTGGAAAAAATTTTTCTTGACTAAAGGGTGAAAATGCAAACTTTTGCCCGTTGGGGTTTTTATGAGAAAGAAGTACTAGTATGGTATGGTACTGATTTGGATTGGAATTGCAGTTGGAATTTTGCTTGTAGCAATTCTGATTGTAAAGGCTACAAAGACCAATCCCCGTGAAATTGCCGGAATGACCATGGTTTGCAAAAAGTGTGGGACCAATACTGGTGGGATGGCCTGTCCCAAATGTAACAAAACATTTGGAGTTTAGACTCGGATTTTGCATACGCTTAAGTTGACACAAAATTTGGAAAATTATGAACAAGATCAAAGTAATTTTTGGAATAGTTGTTGGAGTAATTGTTCTAATTACAATTGTTGGCTATTTTGTTAATTTGTCATACCAAAATACTGAATCTGGTGCTGAAAGTGATGAGGCGACATGGCAATTACTTCAAAAGACATACCTTGATTCGGAGTGTAAGAAAAAATACATGGGTCAAACCGATGCCATGCAAAAATGCTTTGATAGAGTTATTGAAGAGCAAAGATTGAATCCGCCAATCAAACCTGAATCTTAGATTCATTGGGGTAATGATAAATTTTGAAGGGAGTTTAAGATATTGAGAAGAAATGGAAATGAGTTGTGGATAAATGGGATTCAAAGACTGGTTTGTAGATGAGAAGACTGGAAATTATCCAGTCAAGGTAAAGTGTACTGGATGTAATAGAGTGACTGTAGTGAAAATTCCATCTAGTAAAACATTTGAGAAATGGAGTAATGCAACAAAGTGCGGTCAGTGTAATACTGCTAGTTGGGTTAAAGCAGATTAATTTAGAATATTTCTTTTTTGACACTCTTTTAGTAATTCATTAAAATCCGAATACTGGAATGCCTCTATTCCTCTTGATTCTGCAGATTCCACATTTGATTTTAGATCATCGATGAAGAACAACTCTTCTTTTTTGAACGGAACATTATCAATTACATGCTGGTAAATTTGGGGTTCAGGCTTTAGGTGGCCAATCTTGTAGGACAGAAATTTGTGCTTAAAATGATTCAGTGATGTGAGATCTTCTACAACTGAATATGTGACGTGTTCTGTGTTTGATAAGATTCCAACAGTAATTCCTTTTTGTGCCATGGTCTTTGATAGTTCAATCATTGGTTGATTAAATGACATGCGCTTTCGAAATATTTTATCTAGTAGTGATTCTTGTGTATTCATCAGTTCTGATGATTGCAGTTCTTTTCCTATTTTGTGCCAGAACTCTTTTTCTGCAATAACTCCAGTTGAAATGTCTCTGAGATTATTATCAAACTGTTTTTTCAGCTCTGCTTTTTGTAAATTGAATTGCTCGCTTAGTTCTTCGATAAACCATGCATTGTGCCAGTTTACAATTACTCCTCCTAAATCAAAGAGAACACACGATTTTTCCATTAATGGAATTTGTAATTTTGATTATAATTGGTTTTTGTATTTTAAAATTAAATGGGATTACCTGGATTATTTGATTGAGCATTGTGGGGAATCTGATAAAGATCTTTGGGACAAAATTACAGCTTAATTCAAACACTAAGACGATAAACTTTCATCTCATAGCAAAATCTCAATTATCTTAAATTAATTCATACTTTCTAACAATCTTCCATTTTTCTATATCTTCATTAAATTGCTGAATACACAAACCTGTAACTTTGAAATGTTCTTTGATGTTAATAGAATTGGCTAATTTTTCCTGTTCATCTTGATTCATTTTTTTGTAAATTAGACTTACATGAGGGATGAACTCATATTTACTAAATGATTCCAGAGATTCTGTTAATTTTTTATTTATTCTTTCTAGTTGTTTGTTTGGTTGAAATTCTACAAATAATGTCTTCCAAAAAACATCAGAATATGATACATTACTTTTTTCAATTACAAACTGTTTTTCTCCTTGAACGCTATTTGCAACGATTTTATCTAATTCATCAAGATCAATGTCGACTAATCCATAAGCAGTAATGTGGGGTTTGAAGGGCTGGGAATTTAATTTTGTGCTTAGTTCATTGATGATACTTGCAAAATACTCTGCATCGTTTTTTTCAAATACAAACCAAATCGCATACATGATAATTTGAATGAATTTTTAGTTTTTAATTATTCTCCAACAAACAAACTCACATCATAATCTTAGTCATTACCGACTTTTTAGGAACAAAGGGAGGCTTTGCCTTTTTATTGATTGTCGATAAAAATAGAATCCTCCCTCACGCAAAATCCATCTGATACTTTGGGGGGGAGAACATGAGTACCCCTCTATTACAAGGTTCATTAGACAAAGAACAAAAAGAAGGTAACAAAATACTAACCAAAAATTCTCGCATTT
>CAZBBN010000001.1:0-16666 GCA_964490195.1 uncultured Nitrosopumilaceae archaeon | reverse complement strand
GAAATTTTAAATTTTTCAAAAAAGAAAAAAGTAGATTTTATTGTTATGGGAAGTCTGGGAAAAGGAATACTATCAAGAGTTCTTTTTAGGAAGTGTTTCGACTTCAATATCTCAGAAAGCTGACTGCACAGTAATTATTGCAAGGTGATTTGACTCTTAAAGGTCAAAAAAACCACTACAACGTAAAATTCCTAAAGGAGTATAGATTTTCTGTAAAACTCCTAAAACACCTGGACTTAAACTTCTATTCAATTAAAATTGCAGGTTTAAACGGCCTTGCATGTCTTGCCTTTCCTTTTGGATCATAAATGTCACTATCCGATTCAGAATATACTGTGATATCAACCCCAAATTCCATTTTACCAATACTTGATAATTCCGCAGACAAGAATTCCTTTTCACTAAATTCTTTTGATTCTAATTTCATTGCTTTGATAACTTCTGACTCTGAATGCAAATCTTTGATTACTTTTTGTATATAGTCTGGCATCTTTTTGGCCTCTGTAGTTGCAGGATCTGCAATTAATTCTTTCATTATTATTCCCATGTTGTTTTGACCACCGACCATGATTCCAAGAATTTTTCTATATACAGTTAGTTTGAATGAATCGGAATTGACATAGATTACAATTTTTTTTGGAGTGATTTTTGTTACTTTGAGAATATTTGCAATATCATCGATAGTTAATTTGAGTAATTCTTCAGATTGAATGGATGTGGCATCCACTTTTTCTTTAGAGAATTCTGGCCACTGTGTCTTTGACACAAGGTCTGAATGTCCAATCTTCTCCCACATCTCTTCAGCTATGTGTGGTGCAAATGGCGACAACATTGCAACTCTGTCTGAATTAATCTTGTACAATATTCCTGAAATATTCTCTCTACCTTTTGCGTGTACTCTTTTGTTATACCAACTCAAGTCTGATTCAAACGAAAATAAAATATCATGCAGTGCTTCTCGTAATCTCATCTTCTCAATTGCTTCTGTAACTTGGGCTATCAAATTCTGGGTTTTGGATAAAATCCACCTGTCTTCAGGCTCCAAATAATTAATATCGCCTGCTTTTACCTTGATGCAATCATCCAATAATGATTCTAGTTTGCTTTGAATGCCTGATACTGATTCCATGTTAAAATCAGCGTCTTGGAGTAACTCAGCTGATGATATTATTGCTAGTCTGATTGGATCTGCCCCATGGTCTCTAATTGCAGTACGTAGTGGAATGATATTTCCCATACTCTTACTCATTTTAGCGCCATCCATCATCACACTACCATTAACTACAATCTCTTGTGGCCAATATTTTTTCTCAAAGATTGCAACGTGATTTAGTACAAAAAATGTCAAATGATTCTGAACCAGATCACGTCCTGAATGTCTAGAGTCCACTGGGTAGAAATATTGGAATTCTTTTTTCATCATGTTGATTGTGTCTTCACTAATTTTTGATGTACTAGCAGCTAGTGCAATATCTCCTTTATCAAGTAAAATATAATCAAAGAACTCTTTTGATAAATTCTCAGCAGTTACTGTTCCGTCATTTACAAATCGTGAAATGGTATAGTATGCCATGTAAATTACACTATCTGATAGACTCTCAACAATCCAATCTTTGTCCCATGGTAGTTTTGTTCCCAGCCCTTGCTGTCTTGCACATGCTCGCTCATGTAACCAATCAATTACATCTTTGAACTCTGTTTTGATTTTGCTAGGTAGTATATTCATCTCATCAAAACAATTTCTTGCCAACTCTTTCCACTCTTCATCCCCGTAATTCAAAAACCATTGATTCGATAATATCTTTACAACACATTCAGTTCCACAGCGACATCTTACAGGACCATTCTCAAGTACTGGGAATTTTTCTAGATGATTATTTTCTTGCAACCACGCTCTGACTTTGTCTCGTCCAAACTCTACTTTGATTCCTGCAAAATCTCCACACTTTTCATTTAGTTTTCCAGAAGTAAACTCTTTGTTGTATAGTTCGTTTGTAGCTTCCTCTAATTTTCGGTCTGATTGGTTTACAACATTCATTTTTTGGCAAATCTCTTGTGCTGGGATTTCTCCATATCCTTCTGTAACTATAATTGGAATGGGCTCAATTTTGATGGCTAATTCGTTATTTTTAGCCTTGAGATCCATTAATGCCTGGTAATCTTTTGGTGCATGAGCTGGCACTGACATTACAAGACCTGTTCCCACGCCCGGCTCTACAAATGGAGCTTCCAATATTGGAATTTCTTTTCCATCGTGTGCTATTGCATATTTTCCAATAATTTCACTTCCTGCCATTTCACCAATTACTGAAATCTCTTTTTCAAAGAATTCTAGCTTGTGTGCACATTCTTCAGATACTATCCATGTTTCATTATCTACTTTTACTTTTTTGTAAATTGTATCTGGATTAACCCAGAAATTAGTAATGCCAAAAACTGTTTCAGGTCGTAGTGTTGTAATTGGAAATACAAATTCTCCAAACTTGAATTTTACTAGATAGTTTTTGTCATCAATTTTTGGTTCAACGTCTCCCATTGTATCGTGTTGTGATACGGGATTTTGATCCCTCGGACACCATCCAACTGGATGTGATCCTTGAATGATCCTGCCGTTTTCTTTGAGAGTTGTAATCTGCCATTCGATAAACTTTTGATAACCTGGAACTATAGTTGTAAATTCTCTGCGCCAATCAATGGAATAACCCATCTCAATCATGCCAGACTTTATCTCTTCATGAAAATAATCTGCAATCTTTATTGGTTCAACAAATGTTTTGATAGCATCTTCTGGTACGTGGTAAATGTTTCGCAAGCCATCTAGAATTTCTTTTTCTCCTGATTGAATTCTCTTTGCCATGCCAAGAACAGGTGTGCCGGTATAGTGAAATCCCATTGGGAATAACACATTGTACCCTTGCATTCTATAGTATCTTGCATGAACATCAGCTAATGTGTATGTTCTACCGTGTCCGATATGTTGAGGTGAGTTGGGATATGGATATGCAACTGTAATGAATTTTTTTGGTTTTTCATTTGGATTTGTCTCAAAGTCTTTTGATTCAATCCATTTGCTTCGCCACTTGTTCTCAATTTCTGTCCAGTTTATCTCCAAATTTCATTCTCCTAAAATCATTGATTTTGCTTTGGCTATTGCCTGCTCCATTTTAGATGTGTCTTTTCCACCACCTTGGGCAAATTTGGCATCCCCTCCACCAGAACCGCCTAAAATTGATGCTATT
Source organism: uncultured Nitrosopumilaceae archaeon (assembly GCA_964490195.1). Lineage (GTDB taxonomy): Archaea > Thermoproteota > Nitrososphaeria > Nitrososphaerales > Nitrosopumilaceae > Nitrosopumilus. The sequence continues at coordinate 13,427 of CAZBBN010000001.1, read as the reverse complement.
TCCTTGGCAATTACGCCTGCATTAATGCCTGATTGCTCTCCTGCATACACCATAATCCTGATAGTTGGACCTGATTCAAAAATCCCACAAAATGCTGATTTTGCATCCTTGGCTACTAGTTTTTTGCCAAAGTTTTGATGAAAATACTCGTCATAGTTTTCACTTGCAGTAAAACACAGCTTGTTTTTGATAATAATTCCATCTAGTTTCCCTGACTCTCCCCCTAAAATTTTCTCTAGTAAAATTGGAATCTGCTCTCTTGCTTTTTGTTTATTTACTTCTCTTCTTTTTTCTAGTTCTTCTTTTGCTGCTGTTTCTTGCTCTTTTTGTTTTGAAATTATTTCTTGTTGTTTGACATACTCAAATGCAGTTGGACCTGAGACAAACTCTAGACGAACTACGCCGTCTTGAATTCGCTTAGTCTTTGTAATTTTTATTAGTTCAATGTCTCCAGTTTTTTTCACATGAGTTCCACCACAAGCTTCCACATCCTGATCCTCAATTGATACTATTCTTACTAACTTTACAGGAACTACACCGCCTTGGTAAATTCTAAATCCATATGTTTGCTCTGCTGTTCCCCTATCAAAATAATCAATGTTTACTGTAAGATTTTGTTTTACCATCTTGTTAGCTGTCTCTTCAATTTGTCTTATTTGCTCATCAGTTAATGCTGAATGATGTGTAATGTCTAGTCTGGCATGATCATCTTCTTTGAATGCAGAGTGTTGCCAAATCCATGAACCTAAAATTTTTCTTGATGATGCATTAAGAATATGAGTACTGGTGTGATTCTTTGTAATGTTTGCACGTCGTGTTGCATCTACTAAACATTTTACAATCTCTCCTTCTTTTGGAGTGCCGCCTTCTAGCTGGTGAACTATAATGTGTGCGTGTTTGTCTACATTGATGACATTAAATCCTGCAATGGTTCCGTGGTCTGGTTCTTGTCCTCCACCTCTTGCATAAAACGAAGTTCTATCTAGTATAACTTGATCCTCAAACACCTTGAGTACTTTGGCATCAAACTCCATTGGGTCGTCTTTGTAAAACAGAGTATCCGTTTCTGGCAATTCATCTAAAGGTACTTCTACAATTGTCTTTTTCTTTTCAGACTGGTGCAAGTCTGAAAGTTTCGAGTAAAATGAAGATGGAATTTCTGAAATTACATTGACTTCCTTGAGATATTCAGGTGTGATTCCATCTGATTCGTATAATGTGATTAGTTCGTCTACCCTAGGTGCACCTTTATTGCGAATCTTTTCTGCCTTTTTCTTCATGTGAACTTTGGATTCCTCATATCTTCCAGATTCAATTTTTAGAATCTTCTTGACGTCTTCTCTTTTCTCATCTAATTCTGGATATGTATCCTTGAGATAATCAATATGAGTATCAATCAAATCATCAATGTCCAGTTTGAGATTTAACTTGCTAATTGTTGCACTAATTCTTCGCAACATCATTCTTAGATTGTATCCTCCACCAACATTACTTGGCAATGCACCATCAGTAATTGCAAAAATTAAAGTTCTAAGATGGTCTGCAATCAGATACATTCCTTCTAACGGTGTTATCATTTTGTTTAGTTGGTCATCAGTTAATCCTGCTTTCTTTATTGCATGGCGCCTAACATCATTTAGATCCTCATAGTCATCTAGTGCCTTTGCAATTTCTGTAAAGTATTTTCGTAAAATCTCTGAATCCGAATCAATTCCAATCGTTTCAAATAATTTCTGATTAATTGGACCAAAGCAGCAATCATAAGCTGTTGGTGTTCCCATTGTAATCCATGCAAATCTCTCAAGGCCTGCACCCATGTCAATTACTCTCTGGTCTAGTGTTGTGTGCTGTCCTAACTCTCCTTGAAATTCAGTAAACACTGCATTTCCTAATTCCAATCCTCTGACAAAATATTCTAAAGAAGGACCAAAGGAACCTCCACCTGCCCAGACATCTTCAACAAACACAACTTCCTCTTTTTTAATTCCAAACTGATCAGTAAGTAATCTATAATCCAAATCGACACATTCGTCTTTCCAGTATCCTTTTCCCTCTGGAATGCTGTGCTGTCCAATCATACAGAAACTAGAAAAGTGTCTTCCTGTAACTCCGACATTTTCTAAATCCTTGAATCTCAAACAAGTTTGCGGAACAATTAAAGGATTTGCAGGAAATTCAAAGACTACTTTTGAACCCATCACTCGCTGAAAATCTACAACTGATGCAATTGTAAAGTATAGATCATCTCGCCATCTACAGACTACGGGATATCTGCTGACAGATGTATGATTGTTTTTTACAAAAAATTCTTCAACTTGTTTCCATGCTTGAGTGTAATCGAATCTCTTGGTAGTTGGCGGTTCTCCAATGAATGAATACGTATCATCTGCATCATCTGGACACAAATCTCGTCCTGAATCCAGCGTCCAAAAAAATCTACCACATTTTGTACATGCCTTTCTGACAAATCCTTGCTCTTGGAATAGTTTGACATTGTAATATCTATCAGGATCTAATGAAAATTCTTTTAGAATCTCTTTTTTATCCAACGATGAAGGCTGTCCTGCTCCGATATTAAGAATTACCGTTGACAAAGTGGTCCAAAAAGTTGTCCTATCTACTAAAATTATTGCTGTGAATCTACAAATTTTTTGACTTTTTTTTTAAAGTGATGCCATCATAATTCGGTAGGCGTGAAAACCATTAATCCTATTTGTATTTGATAAACTAAATAATTCTCAAAAAGATTTCAAAAAATGGATTCTTTAATTTTTAAGATTTTGTTTTAAGATTTTTCCCAAGCCATAAAACCACCATCAAGAGTTATGGCATTAAATCCTTTTTTCTTTAATTCATCAGCTGCTATATTTCCTCTATAACCATTTCTGCAATATGTGCAAATCTTCTTGTCTTTCAAATCATCAATTTCTCCCTTGTTTGCATTTCTAATTACCAGTCCAAGTGGCATGTGTGTGGAATTATTAATTTTACCTCCCTCTACTTCGTCTGATTCTCTTACGTCGAGAATTACAAAATCGTTAATTTTTTCTTTCAAATCCTCAATAGAAATTTTTTCTGCCATAATTTTACTCTGATAAAATTCAATAAATCTATTTGTTTTTGTCTGTACCTAAATTTCGTACAAAATTCACACATGTCATTTTCTGAATTTTCATGGCAATAACTTCTCTTAAATGGTCTTTTGATTCTGCAATTACTTTTACACAAAGTTCTTGTTCATCATCTAACTCTTCAATTTCATCTATGTTATGAATTTGTTTTAGCTGATCAACTACTGCTCTTCTCATTTCTTTATCACAATGAATTAATACAAAGCAATTTTCTGGCATCATCGAACATGAATTTTATTTTTGTGTATATTGGGATAGTGTTTTTGCATACAAGTTCATCATAGAATGAATATATTTATCTGAAGAATCCGCTGAGGACAAATGAGTCTTAAAATAATATTTTAATGCGTCTTGAAATACATCTATTTGATATTTGCTTACATTGTTTATTGATTTAAAATAGTCATCAAATGTCTTCAAAACATTAGGATCCATTTCAAATTTATCAAAATATTGTTTTTCTGCTAGATAACAAACTCCAAAAAGATCTCTTTGGGACTGTAAGTATTTAGAATACAAATCAGAATATCCTTGAAAAATCATGGGCATCTCTGACTCTAACTTTGTAATGATGTTGCAGACATTATCTTTCATCACACTACAAACAGATAGTTTTTGAACTTGTTTTCCATTTTTAGTTATTTCGTCAGATTCAGTCAAATTCTCGGCATTTGATTTTTCCACAAATACTATTTGGCATAATTGCTATTAAAGTTAAACAAACAATGTTCAATACATACAAAATAATCTTGATTCGTTGTAATTTTCATGAATTTAATGACTAAAACAAGTATGATTCACGCTTTGAATAAATCAATTAAAAAAATATCTCGTTCAATTTGGTAAAACCAATTTATTTTGGTTTTCGTAAAAATTTGATCACTTTATTTTGAATCTTTTTTCTAATTTACACTATTACAAATTTCATTCTAGGAGTATCTCTATCTAAAAATTTTATTAGTTGGATTAGATTCAAAAAAAGCGATATCTCATAGTAGAAGAAATTCTAGAACATATTGGAACGCTTACTCCTGTATTAGTAATGGGGCTTGGTCTTGCCGTAGGTATTCAACATGCGTTTGAGCCAGATCATATTGCAGCTGTAAGTACTCAGATCTTAAGATCAAAATTTGAAAAAAAATCAATAAAACAACTATTCAAAGAATCAATTACAAAATCATCATTAGTAGGTACGATCTGGGGGGCAGGGCATACAACTACGCTTGTATTGATGGGATTATTTGTATATGCACTGGCAATCACAATACCTGATCAAATCTTTTCAAAATTAGAGTTTGTAGTTGGAGTGATGTTGATATTTTTAGGCATGTCTGCTATTTTTAATAAAAAAATCAGATTCCCACACAAGCATCCGCATCAACACAAAGATGGAACTATTCACTTTGATGAACACCATCATGTTGATTTTGATCATAAACACAATCACAAATCATATGTGATTGGACTTGTTCATGGTCTTGCAGGCAGCGGAAGTCTTGTTGTATTTACTGCATCTACAATGGATAATGTTGGAATGGTTTTGTGGTTTATTGCACTCTTTGGAATGGGTTCGACGATTGGAATGACACTTGTTGGAAGTTTGATGGGAGTTCCTCTTGCATTTGGAAATAGAATTGGATTTATTCAAAAAGCTTTTCGATATGTTGTAGGAATATTCAGCATGGTGATTGGATTTAATATATTGTATCAGATTGGAATAATTGGAAATTTGTTTGGATTTTAAGAATATTTTATCCAAGACAAATCAAAGTCAAATATGATAATTTGATTACTTCATATTAGTAATGACTGCCAACTAGTATTGTTGATTAGAATCATTTTATTTGGAATAGTCGCGTGGTCTGTTATTTTTTCAATTTCTTCAATTTATGCTGAAGAGATTACTATTTCAATACCTCAAGGGGATCATACTAGAGAATTAAAATCAGTAATTGAATGGTATGTTCCAATTAATCATGATGTAGAAATTGGTGATACAGTCACATGGACAAATGCTGACATTACTGGGCATACTGTCACAAGTGGCAAGGGAATCGGGTTTTTAGGTGATCCTGAAACAGACAAGGCACAACCTGATGGGTATTTTGATAGTGGTATTATTCTACCTGGTAAATCATGGTCATTTACTTTCAAAGAAAAAGGATTTTTTGAATACACCTGCATACTTCATCCTTGGGTGGAAAGAAGTATCACTGTGTTGGAACCAGGTGTTCAAATCAAAGACATTCGAATTAGTTTTGCTTCAATTACAACATTAGTGGCAATCTTGGCAGTGATTGGAGTGGCCATAACCATAGTAAAAATTAGGCAAAAAAGAGCAGAAAAATCATTCTGATATTTTCCCAAAATGGATGTTGTTTTTGTGAATATCCGTTGTTTTTCATGTTTGTCACAACAGGTAATTTGTGAGTCATAATGGACAGTCTAATTTCAAGATATGATGATTGTGTTGTAATTTTAAAAAGAACGGATTTCTATTCTCATGTGACACTTGACTCTACTTATTGGCTTCAAATGTATTGATGGAATTGCACTAGTTTCAGATACAAAGATTATTGATACCGAATCGGGCAATATTTCATATAATTCAAAAATACTGACTCCGTTACAAGATACGCCATGTATGGTGGGATTAGCAGGTTACATGAATCTATTTGAAGAATTCAATAGAAAAATACCTAATTTGGTAAAACAAAGAATTGCGGAGATTAGAATATCTAATGTAGAGGAACTAATCAAAACAGGACTTACACGTAAAGAATCTATAGAGTACGTTACATCCAGAGAAAAGTGTATATCAACTACGTTAAAATCAATCAAAAATGATTCAAAAGATGAATGTGAGATAAATTCCGATTTTGTTGAAATTGAACTGCCTTATCATTATTCAGAAGAAAATTTCATTGATGATTGTAGATTATTAATAAAACAAATCAGTTCTCAAAGTAAAAGCATTGGAGATTCTTTGGAGATATTAATTGGAATTAGAAGGCCCAGTGATAAAAAACTGCATCTGCATCAAATATTTTCAGATGGTACAGAAATTGAGAGTGATACATACTTGGCAATAGGATCAGGTTACCAATATGCTGAAACATTGTTTGGTCAAGTATATGATTACAAAAAAGAAATGTCAGTATTGATCACAGAAGCTTTTCGTACAATTTTGTATGCCGTCTTGGTTGGAAAAGAAAGTTTGGTTGGATATACTCAGGATCATCTGCCAGAAGCTGTAGTAATTCACAATAATGGAACATACGGCAAAATGATATTTGAAAATCAATTAGATGTAATTAAAGAAATTGAAAACGAAATGGAACATATAGCACAACAAATTAAAAATTCACATATATCTTATCTAAGGCCAAAACAATAATGATTTAGTTGAAGTTTCACAACAAAGTTCATGGATAATTTATCTGATGATTTGACAAATCTTGTATCTCTTTCATATGATCTTGCATTAGTTTCATTATCTGTGTGCTGAATTCATCGTCTGTTAATTTTGAAGATAATAATTCTTGCATATCCTCCACATGCCTTGACATTATCTGAATCATTTTATCTCTTGTTTCAGGATCTTGCATCATTTGTGTCATGATCTCTGAATTCATCATTCCTGATCCCATCATCCCACCAGTCATATTTCCAATCATTGTATCTGGATTCATCCTGGTTTGACTTGCCATGCCTGAATTCATCATATTTCCCATCTGTGTCATCGCGTCTGGATTTTCAGTCATGTGCCCTAACATTTGCAATCTTAATGCAGGATATCTATGATGACTCTCATTATACCCATTGCAAAATCATGATCTTGGCCCATTATGACGCCCATCTCTTGTAAATGAGATGAATTATCCATCCATGAATTCATCATATCTTGATCTTGTGTTATTGTCCCATCATTTTGTTTCGGATTTCAGGATCATCTAAAAGTTGATTCATTATTTGCTCTTTAAACTGAGGGTCTTGATCAATGTTGTTGATTGTTCATCATATTGTTAGTATGCACAGAACCAACAAATGCAACATAACCTAATGCCAATCCTACAAAAAACATTCCAATAGTAATTCCAATCCATATGTTTTGACTAAACATTGACTATTACAAAGAATCCATATTAAAAATCAGTACTTTACAAATGTAAAACCCACTTTTTAAGTATTAAATAACAGATACAAACATAGATGTCATCACAGGTATTAGCAAAGAAATCGTTGGTGTTGATTTCTTTTGCTTTAATTTCATTAATTTTTGTTGGCGTGGTTTTTTCAATTACTAGTGATTTTGCAGTTGAAAGTCAAGGCTCTGCTACATATTTGTCCTGGTTGATTATTGCATATGTTGCAGGCTTATCCATGATTGTACTTCCTTGTACACTTCCACTGGTTTTCATTATTGTTCCTTTGAGTATGGGTAAGGGATACAAGAAAGGATTGACCATGGCATTGCTCTTTGGCGCAGGTCTTACAATTATGATTGCAGCTTATGGAACGGGAGTTGCAATAATTGGAGAGACAGTATCACTTAATCAAGTATCCACAGTAATGTTCTTGATTGCAGGAGTTGCAGCATTTGCATTTGGCTTATCACAACTAAAGTTAGTTTCTCTAAAAATGCCCTCTTATTCTGGCACTCCAAAATTTATTCAAAACAGAGGAGATTATTCAAAATCATTTTTCATGGGATTGCTGTTAGGAAATGCAGGAGTTGGATGTCCCAACCCTCTCTTCTATTGGTTGTTGATCTACATAGCAGGTGCTGGAAGTATTGAGGTTGGAGCATCGTTAGGATTGGTTCATGGAGTCGGCAGAGCAATCCCACTAATCTTTCTGTCTGTATTGGCAGTTCTGGGAATAAGTGCTACCAAGGGATTGACTACAAAAAGAGAATCAATTGAAAAAGCAACTGGATGGATGCTCATAGTAATTGCTTCATTTTTAATAATTAATGGTCTGCCAGAAGGCCATGAATGGTATGAGCACACATTTGTTCATCAAGGATGGAATCAGTTAATTGAATCAACTCCAATCCCATCAGAATTTGAGATGCCCGAACATGAACATGAAGAGGAAAAACAAATTCCAGAAGAGATGATTCCAATAATTTTTGCCACATTAATTGTAATTCCGATAATTTGGTATTTAATTAATAAGAGAAGGACTGCAAAGGTGATATCATGAAGGATCCAGTATGTGGAATGGAGATGGAAGAAAAAGGTGAGATTGTAACACACAATGGAAAAGAGTACAGATTTTGTAGTGCAACATGCAGATGGGCATTTGAAACCAATCCAGAACAATTTACAGAAGATGACTCATAAAATCCAAATACTCACTACGCCAGGTTGTTCAAACTGTAGGATAGTTGAAAAAATATTAGATGACATGAATAAAACATACGAAATAATTGATGTAACTGAAAAACCTGAATACTTGGAAAAATACCCGATATACACAGCTCCGGGAATAGTCATTGATGATAAATTGGAATTTACAGGGATTCCAAAAAAGCAGGAACTGCTGGAGAAATTGGAAACATGACTATAAATCCAAAAAACTTTGGTTTGTCTGGAGGTATTATACTTGGATTTTTCTTGTTTGCGGTTGCATGGGAGGCAATTCTGACAAATATGGGATATGAATTTGTGAAAGTTTGGGAAGACATGCATTTTTGGTATGGATTTGTATCACTGGCAACACCATCTGGTAGTTTGGTAGCACTCATAGACGGATTTATTCACGGTTTTGTAGCTCTCTTTATTTTGGCATGGATGTACAATTGGTTTGAGAAAAGAACTAAATGAAAATAATTATTTACTGAATTGACAACAACAAGTTGTATGTTTGTAAAATCAATTCTCTTTTGCTTTTTCTATTGTTGATTGTATTCGTCCCTTGTTTTTTTTCTTGTATTGAGTTTTACATGTATTGCAGCAAAAGAATCTCTCAAAATTTGCAAATTTAAAAACATGAGGCTTGCCTCCTATTGAACCGTCACACAAATCACATTTCATTTTCACTGACATGCCTGATTTTAGATTTACATCCTGCGATTCATGACAATCACATGTTTGTATTCGTCCTTTTTGTTCGTCTATAACATTAGTAGAGTCAATTACAGGCGAGATTGATTTTATGAGTCCAATGTTTACTAGTCTTTGGTATCTTGCTTGTATTGTAGGGGTACTGATGTCAATCTCTCGGGCTATCTGTCTAAATGATTTTCTCCCGTCTTGTTGAAGTGAAGAAACTATTCTGATATCTATGTCATCTAACTCATAAGGCATGTCTATTTTGTAGCGTGTCTGTATTTATTATCTCATCTTTACAATTGTAACATCTTCCATCATTGCTCTTTTTCCTCAAATTACAAAAGAGTGGTTCTAAATTTAATCTATTTTCAGAATCTGGATTATTCCATTTAGTACTTCTCATTTTACTGTATATTTTGTAATGTCTTTAGATAACAAAATATTGCAAATATCCCATGGTGTTACAATCCAATCTTTGTAAATTACATATGGGTGTTCCATATCTTCCATCATTGCAGAAACTTCATTAATTGTTAAATCATCAAAAACTACTCTTACTTCTTCTAAATTTACTATGTCTACTGATTCATTTAGAAAATCATCTGTTTTTTTAAGATGCTTCATTTTTTCAGAAATCGCCTCAATGATTAATCGGTCATTAAGATATTTGTTTGAATTTTCTAGCAATATTTTTCTAGTTTTGTTTTCAAACATTGAATTAATCACAGAACCAAACGTGGCACCTTTTTTGAAAGTAACAGGTTGTTTTTTTGGTAAATCTGTAATTGAAATGTTCGTTTTGCATCTCATACCAATCTCTAGAATTTTTTTTGCAGAGATTGCTGAATAAAATCCCCATTCATTAGGAATTACTGCATATGCTCTGCCTCTTTCTTTCCAATGTTTCATTAATTCTTTGTACTTTGTATCTTTGGAAACTATTATGGGGTTAGACTCCATAATGTCTTCTACTTTGGTGCCATAAAACAAACTAGAGGTTGGATTTTTTAACAGGTTTTCCATGATTTCTTTTCCTCCAATCGTCCCTATGGGATCTTCCCCATCTCTTACCATAACAGAGTCTGTTGCAGATTCTAAATACTGAACTAACATTCCTGTAACTACCCAAACTTCTGTTCCTTTGTCAATATGAATACAAAGAGAATATGTCAGTGTATCTGGCAGTAATTCCCCTAGTGTTCTTTCAGATATTGGAATGTCTTGGGACATACTATACATTGATTTTATAGCATAAAGCAATAATCTCTAATTATCAAATCTGATTTCTATTTCTTGAATTCATTTGATGCTCTCATTACTAATAATCAAAAATGCATTGAAATATCAAAAATGCATACGATTTGTCTTGAGACAAAAATATCTTCAAAATCAGACTGTTTTTCTGCAACATTAATTATTCCTAACTTGTCATATTTTATGAAAAATATGGTGTTTCCATTTCTTGATGTTTATTCTATAATGTGCCCTCAGTCTCAAGTTTCAACTATTAAAATTTGGAAAATACAAACTGTTGAAAATGATCGTTGAACAATTGACTGCAATTGAATGTTCCTAGTATAACATGATCATAATAACATAACAATTTAGTATGGGAATAAATTTCATCGACACAATAGTTGTTCGCAGAAGTCTCAACAAAAGAACCTCCACAACTGATGACCCAACTACAACTGCAGAATTCATGGGGGCACAAAACAAACTGAATACAGAAGAACGAGTAAATCTTGCAGGAGATCTATGGATAATGAGTGACAAAGAAACATCAAAGATAAAACTCTCTGAGGTGAAGGAACCAAAATCAGTTGCTTTTAAAGGATATTGCATATCAACTGGAAAGGGAACAGGATTACAGAACCGCATAGAAAAGTGGTTAGGAGAAAAAGGAATTACATTTAGTTTGATTTTTGAGCCTATCACCTGTTTCATTTTACGCTAAAATTGATGGACCCAATAAAAATTAGCATAGAGATCTTCCAAGAAAAAACAAAGAATATTTGGTTATGGAATTCATGACATTTCTAAGCAAGGAACTAACTTTTAAAATCTACAAGTTTTCACAATCTGAAAAAGAAGAATTCAAAAGAAAAGTGGATGAATTTCTTTCTACAGTAAGAGTTGATTATAGATCTGGTATGATAGTGGGTTGTGAAATAATTTTACAAAAAGGGTATTATGGTGCAAAATATTTTGTAAAATCTAAAACACATGATTGTGATAAAGAAAAATTTCTCAATATTTTAGACATGATAAAAGAGACTGGAAAAAAATCAGAATTGTTTCTCAATAAAATACTACATAATTGAAAATTATTTTGGATTCTCAATTTCCATACAAAGCGTGTTTTTATCTTTGTTTGTAATGGCTAGTTTTAATTCTAGATCATCTGCCATTGCCTGATGTGCTGATGCAAGAAAATGAGAAAAAGATTCACTGATGCCATGATGAATATTTAGTAAATGTTTACCATTGTTCTCAGCGTGTTTTACATTACCTAATCTCAATGCATTAATTTCAAGTATTTGCATCAAATTTTTAAAATTTATTTTATCATAAGTTAAAAATAAAAATTCTTTTGGAACAGCACCCCACAAATCTTTTGCAATTCTTTTTATAGATTCTTCGTCTAGATATTTGAAAATTTTTCCCAACATTCTCTTGGTAATTTGTACAAATCCAATTTCATCGGCATACCTTTTCCAAGTAATATGGTGTTTTGTAATACTGGCTATCAACGAATTACGACTAATTCTTTTTTTGCAGCATCTTCTATAATCTGATCATATATGATTTTATCAATTCTACAAGAAAGATTTACAGTTTTATAATTGCCATTTTCACCTGTCAAAAATATCTCTTCCTCATAGATTTTACCCTTGGAGTTATTTTTGATGATGCGAATCCCTTCAAATTTTGCAACATGTTATGATGGCGATTGAACTATTTAGGATTATTATATGAATAACATACTTGCATAATGTAAACGTGTACTTTTTTGTTCATTAAATTTGTTTGAAAGTTTCTTATGTTAATAATTGATCATCATTGTTCACAATGTTGAATTCATCACTAATTTTGTTTCTCTGAGTTTCTTTTTACAATAAAATATGAAAAATATCTTGTATGACGATATTTAGGTCTAAGATTTGCCGGTTTAATGACTAAAACAATACTCACAGTTACTATGTCTGTAATTTTGACTGTTTCTGTATTCCTTCTTGTCCTAAACATACTAGTCATGATCCAACAAAAGCATGACAGATAAACGGAAATTACAATAAACATAAGTTCAATTAAAAAATTTGTTTAATTTTTTTCAATTATTTCTACAACAATTAAGAAATTAAAGAATTAAAGTTATTTTTGATGTAATCTTTAGAATTTTAATGTCCGATAATGTTCGTCTAGATATTAGAAATTTAGAAGATGATATTTTACGAATAGAGGACAACATTGTAGAATTTTTGAGCCTAAAATATGATGAGGGAATAAAAAAATCACTCCGTTTACTAGAATCTGATTTAAAATATCTGAGTATTCTAGCAAATGGATCTCCAATTGACAAAAATGAAGATAGAAAAATAATGGAATTTTTGAGAACCCATTATGACTATCTACAAAAATTATCTGTCCCAGCATAGTTTCTTGAACATCTGTTTAGTTTTCCAATGAGCATTCTTATCTAAACCATGATTCTTGATACATACATGAAAGAATTTCTTCAAGAACAGAAAGACATCTTTACAATATCTAAAAAAAACAATGCCCGATTTTTTGATGCAACTAAAAAAATATCTCCCAAATATCATCAATCAATAGTGAAACTTCAGCAAGATTATGTTGATGCCTGGAAAACCGTGATAAATTCTGCTATTTCACTGGAATTAGAATATGCAAATAGTGCAGGATTTTTGCCAAATGTATCTGAATCCACTCTACAAACTATTCATGACATGACTGAACTGTCAATTCAAGCATATCTTCAACAAAACAAGATTATGTTTGATACCGTTGGGACAACAGAACAAACATTTGCTACATTCAATGACACCACAAAATCTTTCACATCTCTGAATAAGGAAATAATGGAATTTTTGATGTCGATGTACGGAGGAAAATTAAAAACATGAATACTTGTTCTGTTTAACCTTTACAACCATCCAATTTAATCCAAAAAAGACAACAAATTTTAGAATTTTTAAAATGATCTTTTTATTTT